>NZ_JWAK01000015.1:56031-111413 GCF_001069335.1 Streptococcus sp. 1171_SSPC | reverse complement strand
CGAAATCGAATTCTAACGAATTACCGATTTCTGTCCCACTCTCTTTTTTTATACCAATAAATCTGTTTCTTCCCGGTAGCTATAATAATCATCAGTTGAGACAATCAGAAGGTCCAGGAAAACAATTCCTAGACAATTACAGGCTTCAATCATTTGTTGGGTGACACCATCATCATTTTTGCTGGGATGAATGATTCCAGAAGGGTGGTTGTGAACCAAGATTAAAGATGTCGCCATATGCTTGATGGCATAGTGCAAGATTTCTCTCGGTTCTGCAATACTACGATTAACTGTTCCGATAAAAATCACTTGCTGATGGATAATTTGATTTTGGGTATTCAGATACAGGGCCAGTAAATGCTCCTGTTTCTCATGGCCTATTTTTTGCTGCATCATTTTTGCCAGCTTCTGACTACTTATGATTTGTTCCGTTTCAATCACTTCAGAAGTCTGTATTCGTTTCCCTAATTCAATAGCAGCTAACAGCTCAATGGCTTTAACTTTCCCAATTCCTGGAACTTCCTTTAACTCCTGAAAACTCATACTAGCCAGTTCTTTTAAACTCTTTAGTGAGCCCAGCAGGTCCTGAGCGATCTCGTAGACTGGTTTATTTTTGTTCCCCGTCCGTAATAAGATGGACAGCAATTCTTGATGACTGAGCTTATCAGGTCCTTCTGTTAGCAAACGTTCTCTAGGTAAGAGACCTGATTCTTGAAATACAATATGATACATAAAAAACCTCCTCAATTAATAATTCGCAATTGAGGAGGAAAAAGGACGATTCTGTATAAATTAAATTGGACAAACTACTTCTCTTAAGTTTTCAAGAATTCGAGTTTCTTCATTTGAGAAGTTAATTTTATAGCACTCTTGCACTTGTTCCAAAGACGCAAGAAATTGACGAATTTCGTATTGAATTAAGTGTTCTTGATCATCAGGAAGGTTTTCAATGGTTTCGAAGACCTGTTCAACTTCGTAGATACCCTTGGTAATGAGCCCTGTTTTAGGGAAATCATTGACCAACAAGCCATGGAAATTTCTTAACAAAGTATAGATATCTTCTGTGCGCATTCAGTTCCTCCAAGCTTCTTTCTATCACTCTTCTATTATAAAATAGAAAGCATGCAAAAATATGTCAGTCAGGTAACATTTTATGACTATCCTCTTACAAGTTGGCAGAAAATTAACAGAAAAAAAGAGGTCAAAGACCTCTTTTTAAATTGATTATAATTGCATTTGATTATAAGATTTTGTGAAAGCTTCCAGTATATCATTTGGTGCTTTTGAGTAATCTACTGAAGTTTCCAAAGTACCTTTTACAATCGTACGATAAGTTGCTGCTGCATCCTCACAGGTCACCAAGGTGATTTCATTAACCCCTTCACGATCTGCAATGACATCGACCCGATCTGGTGTCACTGTCTCAACAGAATTGATGACATAGGTATAGACCTTTTCCTTATCAGTGATATAGATTTTCATTCCAGCTTTGGCATGTTCTAACGGGGAAAAGAGCATTTCATTTGCCCCTGTCAAACCAAAGACATGGTGACTAGCCAAGGAGTAATTCCTTTCCCCCATAACCTGGTCCTCTTTCATGGTACCTGCCCCATAATAGAGTCCCACATTATCTAAGCCTTTAAAAATCGGAAGGTTCATCTTCAACTCAGGAATTGCTATTCCCCCAATAACAGGCAACTTCTGCGCCTGCCACTGGGCATTGATAACAGATTCTGTAGAAAGCGATTTGACTTCTTTAAAATCAAAGCTAGTCTTGGCATCTTTATTCTTATCGATGGTCTTTTTCGATACCTTGTTGACTTGATATTGATTGGTATGCCACACCATGATCATGTTCCGAATCGGAGCATTAAAGATCAAGGCAATAGACAAAAGGATTAGTAAGGTAGCAAAGATATTAATCAAGCGATTGCGTAAGCTTGTTTTCTTCTTTTTTCTTCTTGAAGCCATTTTTTATCCTACCCTTCACTTTCAGTGTCTGACTCATCTTTTTCGTCAGCTTGAACCGTTGTAAAGGTTACGATTTGGGCATCTTGATCCAGACGCATCACTTTCACACCCATGGTCGAACGTCCAGTTTGAGAAATATTGGCGACGCTGGTACGAATCATGACACCAGTATTGGTGATAATCATCAAATCCTCATCTCCTTTGACAGTCATGAGACCGGCCAGAGGACCATTCTTATCAACCACATTAGCAGTTTTAATCCCTTTACCACCACGTCCTTTTGTTGGATACTCATCAGCACGCGTGCGTTTACCGTATCCCTTTTCAGTGATGATCAATACTTCATCTTGATCTGTAATGACGCTTGCACCGACCACTTGGTCACCTGGACGAAGGTTGACACCTCGTACCCCAGTTGCCGAACGGCCCATGTTCCGTACGACAGACTCATTGAAGCGGACAGAATAACCAAATTTAGTCCCGATAATCACGTCCGTATTTCCGTCTGTAAGGAAGACGTTGATCAGCTCATCCTCATCTTTAAGGTTAAGAGCTTTCAAGCCATTTTGACGAATATTAGCAAACTCAGCTACACTGGTCCGTTTCACCAAACCTGAACGGGTTGTAAAGAAGAGATAAGCGTCTTCACTACGATCCTGAGCGACGTTAATAATGGTCTGAATGGATTCTCCGTCATCTAACTTAAGCAAGTTGACAATTGGAAGTCCCTTAGCTGTACGGCCGTATTCAGGGATTTCATAGCCTTTCAGACGGTAAACCCGTCCCTTATTGGTAAAGAAGAGCAAACGATCATGGGTGCTGGTAGAAACCAATTCACGGACAAAGTCATCATCTTTGACCCCTGTACCTTGAACACCACGTCCCCCACGTTTTTGAGCAGTAAATTCATCTTGATCCAATCGCTTGATGTAGCCCTTGTTAGAGAGAGTAATCAGGACATTGCTTTCTTCGATCAAATCTTCGTCTTCTAGTGATAGAACTTCTCCTACCATCAATTCTGTCCGACGTGGATCTCCAAACTTCCGTTTGACCTCGTCCAATTCTTCCTTGATAATCGCAACTACACGCTCTGGCTTGGATAAAATATCAGCAAGATCAGAAATCAGAGCAACGAGATCATCGTATTCGCTTTGAATCTTGTCACGTTCCAAACCAGTCAAACGACGAAGACGCATATCCAAGATAGCTTGACTTTGACGCTCAGAAAGCTTGAACTTACTCATCAATTCTGCTTGTGCTTCTGCATCTGTCTGGCTATTACGGATGATTTTAATCACTTCATCGATGTGATCGAGAGCGATTAAGAGACCATCCAAGATATGGGCACGAGCTTCCGCCTTCTCTTTATCAAAGATGGTCCGACGAGTTACCACTTCTTTTTGGTGCTCAATATAAGATCCTAAAATCTCACGAAGAGAGAGAATCCTAGGGACACCATTTTGAATTGCCAACATGTTGAAACCAAAGTTGGTTTGCATTTGGGTCATCTTGAAGAGGTTGTTTAAGATAACATTGGCTGAGGCATCGCGACGGACTTCGATGACGAAACGAACCCCTTCTCGGTTAGACTCGTCCCGAACTGCCGTAATTCCATCAATCCGTTTTTCTTGAACCAAACGAACGATATGCTCATGCACTTTGGTTTTGTTGACCATATAAGGAAATTCTGTAACGACAATGCGTTCACGGCCTGTCTTGGTCTCTTCAATTTCCGTTCGAGACCGCAAGACAATTGAGCCTTTTCCTGTTTCATAAGCCTTATGAATACCTGATTTGCCCATGACCAAGGCTCCGGTAGGGAAATCTGGTCCAGGAAGCACTTCCATCAGTTCGCGCGTGGTCACATCAGGATTATCCATCATTAGCTTGACAGCATCAATAGACTCACCGAGGTTGTGTGGAGGGATATTTGTCGCCATCCCTACCGCAATCCCTGTAGCCCCATTGACTAACAAGTTAGGGAAGCGAGCTGGAAGGACGTTTGGTTCGCGTTCACTGGCATCATAGTTATCTGTGAAATCAACTGTATTCTTGTTGATATCCCGAAGCATTTCAAGAGCAATCTTGCTCATACGAGCTTCTGTATACCGTTGGGCCGCGGCTCCATCACCGTCCATAGAACCAAAGTTCCCATGCCCATCTACAAGCATGTAACGATAGCTCCACCATTGAGCCATCCGAACCATAGCCTCATAAATAGAAGAGTCCCCGTGTGGATGGTATTTACCCATAACATCCCCAGTAATACGGGCAGATTTCTTATGTGGTTTATCTGGTGTAACTCCAAGTTCATTCATTCCATAAAGGATCCGACGATGAACTGGCTTTAAACCATCTCGCACGTCAGGAAGAGCCCGAGACACGATAACACTCATAGCGTAATCGATGAAACTGGTCTTCATTTCCGATGTTAAGTTAACATCAACTAAGTTATTATCCTGCATTAAAACAATGCCTCTCTTTAATTAATTCACCATACTATTATAACACATTTAGGACTTTTTTTCTCCTTCGGAACACAAGAGTAAAAACGTTTACATCGTCCAAAATAGGCGTAAAACCGTGACAAAGAAAAGTAAAAGTGGTAGAATAAATGCGAATGGGGAAACCCAAAAAAATAGAAGGAGACGTTTAGAATAATGACATTAACTAAACAACATAAAAAAGTTATCCTTGTTGGTGACGGCGCTGTAGGTTCATCTTATGCTTTCGCACTTGTTACTCAAGGTATCGCACAAGAATTAGGTATCATCGAAATCCCTCAATTGTTTGAAAAAGCGGTTGGTGATGCTGAAGACCTTAGCCACGCACTTGCCTTCACTTCTCCTAAGAAGATTTATGCTGCTAAGTACGAAGACTGTGCGGATGCTGACCTCGTTGTCATTACTGCGGGTGCTCCTCAAAAACCAGGTGAAACTCGTCTTGACCTTGTTGGTAAAAACCTTGCCATCAACAAATCAATCGTTGAGCAAGTTGTTGCTTCAGGATTTAACGGTATCTTCCTTGTAGCTGCTAACCCAGTTGACGTCTTGACATACTCTACTTGGAAATTCTCAGGTTTCCCTAAAGAACGAGTTATCGGTTCAGGTACTTCTCTTGACTCAGCTCGTTTCCGTCAAGCACTTGCTGAAAAGATTGGTGTTGACGCTCGTTCAGTCCATGCCTACATCATGGGTGAACACGGTGACTCAGAGTTCGCTGTTTGGTCACATGCCAACGTTGCCGGTGTGAAATTGGAACAATGGTTGCAAGCAAACCGTGACTTGAACGAAGCTGACCTTGTAGATCTCTTCATCTCTGTACGTGATGCTGCTTACTCAATCATCAACAAGAAAGGGGCTACTTACTACGGTATCGCCGTTGCCCTTGCACGTATTACTCGTGCCATCCTTGATGATGAAAATGCTGTACTTCCACTTTCAGTCTTCCAAGAAGGACAATACGGAGTTGAGAACGTCTTTATCGGTCAACCAGCGATCGTTGGTGCTCACGGTATCGTTCGTCCAGTAAACATCCCATTGAACGACGCTGAAACACAAAAAATGCAAGCATCTGCAAAAGAATTGCAAGCAATTATCGATGAAGCATGGAAGAACCCAGAATTCCAAGCAGCTTCTAAAAACTAAACAAAACATTAAACACCATGTCTTAGGACATGGTGTTTTCTTGATCTCATTATTATGAAATCCTAGAGAGCCCTGAGAGCCCCATCCTGCTCTTAAAAACTCACTGCTATCTTTCTTCATCCAAAAACAAAAAAAGAGAGCCTCAAGGCTCTCCTATCGTCATCCACCCTGAGAGAATCGAACTCCCATCTCAAGAACCGGAATCTTACGTGATATCCATTACACTAAGGGTGGCAACTATGATAGTATATCAAAAAATCGATCATTTTACAAGTAAAAAAAGCTTGCCTAAGCAAGCTTTTTATGTTGATTACAATTCAATATCACCAAACAAGTCAGCCATTGAGAATCCAGTTTGAGTTTCTGGAAGTTCAAAGTCACGTTTTTCTTGTTTTGGACGACGTGGACGTTGTTGACGTTTTTCTTGTTTTTCACCTTCTTCTTGAGCTGGACGTTCTTCAAGAGCTTTGATAGAAAGTGATACACGTTCATCAGCAGCATTTACTTCAAGAACTTTAACAGTTACTTCTTGTCCAACTTTAAGAACATCTTTTGGATTTTCAACACGTTTGTGTGAAATTTGTGAGATGTGTACAAGTCCATCGATACCTGGCAATACTTCAACGAATGCACCGAAGTCAGTCAAACGTTTAACAGTACCTTCGATGACATCACCAGCAGCCAATTTTTGTTCTACGCCATCCCATGGTCCAGGTGTTGTAGCTTTCAATGAAAGTGATACGCGACCTTCTTCTTCGTTCAAGTCAAGGACTTTCACTTCGATTTCTTCACCAACAGTTACAACTGATTTAGGTGAAACGTTGCGTTCGTGTGACAATTCAGTCAAGTGAACCAATCCATCAACACCACCAAGGTCGATGAAAGCACCGAAGCTAGTGATACGAGCAACTTTACCAGTTACAACGTCACCAACGTTCAATTTACCGAATACTTCAGCGCGAGCTGCAGCTGATGCAGCTTCAACAACTTCACGACGAGAAAGGATGAAGCGGTTTTCTTTTGCGTCAACTTCTTTGATTTTAGCATCAAATTCTTGACCTACGAAACGTTCAGTGTTACGTACAAAACGAGTATCAAGCATTGAAGCTGGAATAAATCCACGAAGTCCTTCAAATTCTACTGAAAGTCCGCCCTTAACAGCGCGAGTTCCTTTAACAGTAACAACTTCTTCTTCACGTCCGACCAATTTGTCCCATGCTTTGCGAGCTTCCAAACGTTTTTTAGATACAAGGTAAGTTACTGTATCAGTATCTTTACCAACTACTTGACGAAGAACAAGCAATTCAAGTGTTTCACCTGGTTTAACCAAGTCATTGATGTCAGCATCACGATCGTTTGTCAATTCGCGAAGAGTCAAGACACCTTCGACACCAGTTCCAGAGATTGCAACGTTAGCTTGTGTAGCGTCAACTGTCAAAACTTCAGCAGTAACAACATCACCTGGCTCAACTTGGCTAACACTGTTTAGCAAATCTTCAAATTCATTCATCTAAAAAATCCTCCAACAATCAAGTTTTCTAAACTTGACATACTTATAATTATTTTTCCTAAGCAAGCACTCGCAACGAAATCAAAATGATCTACAACGACTTCTTCATATAAAGAAATAAAATACCTGAGTAGATATTTTACCACCTTATATGATATTACCTAGAACTGGGGTAGCTGGATTCGAACCAACGCATGAGGGAGTCAAAGTCCCTTGCCTTACCGCTTGGCTATACCCCAAAAGTTAAATGGAGAGAGAGGGATTCGAACCCCCGAACCCGAAGGAGCGGATTTACAGTCCGCCGCGTTTAGCCTCTTCGCTATCTCTCCAAGCAAATCAACAGACACAATTATACCATTGATTTCATGAAAATGCAACCCCTTATTTGTTCAAATTGTAATTTTCGATGGCACTTTCTACTGCTTTTTCCAGTGATTTATAGAGACTTTCTACGGCTCCGTTTTTCACAAGAGCGAACTGAGCTCCCATATCAGCAATCTCAGCAATAGCCTTCTTCCCAATCGCTAATTGGTAGCCATCAAAGGTATCTTTTCCTACAACTACCTTGCTATCAGAAATTTGGATTTCGATTTTTTTATCTTTTTTACTCATTCTTCTACCTCATTTCAACCCCTTTATTTTACAAAATTTTTCACATGCTTGCAAGCCGAAAATGTTTCATGATTAAATTATTTTAATTTGCTAGTATCTTCTTCCTAAGAAAAAAAGAGGGAAGTTCTTCTCCCCCTTATGATTGTTTTATTCAGTTACTTTGAAAATCCATCCTTCTGGTGCTTCAATATCACCAAACTGGATGCCCGTTAATTCATCATACAGCTTGCGGGTAATCGGTCCTACTTCCGTTTCTGAATAGAAGACATGGAAGTCATCTCCGTGCTGAACTCCCCCGATTGGTGAAATAACAGCGGCAGTTCCACAAGCACCTGCTTCAACAAAGCGGTCCAAGTTATCGATTGGGACATCCCCTTCGATTGGTGTCAAACCAAGACGGTGCTCTGCTAGATAGAGCAAAGAATATTTGGTAATGGATGGCAGAATAGATGGACTAAGAGGTGTCACAAACTCATTATCAGCTGTGATCCCAAAAAAGTTAGCAGATCCCACTTCTTCAATCTTGGTGTGGGTTGCAGGATCCAAGTAGATTACGTCTGAGAAGTTTCGAGACTTAGCTAATTTACCAGGTAAGAGGCTAGCGGCATAGTTCCCACCGACTTTCGCTGCACCAGTCCCATGAGGAGCTGCGCGGTCATAATCGTCTTGGATCAAGAAGTTGGTTGGAACCAAGCCACCCTTGAAGTAGTTTCCGACTGGCATAGCAAAGATCGTAAAGATGTATTCCTCTGCTGGCTTCACTCCAATGATATCTCCAACCCCAATCAATAATGGGCGAAGATAGAGGGTTCCACCTGTTCCATATGGTGGGACATATTCTTCATTGGCACGAACTACTGCCTTACAAGCTTCCACAAACATATCCGTTGGAACTTGAGGCATAAGCAAGCGATCTGCAGTCCGTTGAAGGCGTTTGGCATTTTCATCGGGACGGAACAATTGAATGCTGCCATCTTTTGTCCGGTAGGCTTTCAGACCCTCGAAAGCTTGCTGTCCGTAGTGCAAACTCGGAGAAGATTCAGAAATATGAAGAGTGGCATCTTCGGATAGTTCTCCATTTTCCCAGGCACCATTACGATAATAGGCGATGTAGCGGTAAGGTAGTTTCATATAAGAAAATCCAAGATTTTCCCAATCAAGTGATACTGTCATGTCAGTTTTCCTTCTTCCATTCAAGACTTGCTAAATAGCAAGAGCCACCACAAAGGATGACTTTATTCATGTACTCTATTTTACACCATTTCATGAGAATTTCAAGTGAAATTTGCAATTTTCAGAAAATTTGTCGAGCAACAAAATTAGCCATAAACTGGCTAATTTTGCTTTTATTTAATTCTAGCAGTAAAGACTTCTTGATCAGAAATTTGATCATTGACAAAAGAACCATTGCTAGTTCGTTCTGACAAGCTGAGTTGGGTAACATCCACTTCTGTCACCTGACCTGTTGTCGAGGTAATCTGAAGGATTTGATCTTGTTCTGGCACTTCTTCCTGGCTCGTAAAGAGGTCAAAATCGCCCTGGTCGGTGAAGACTGGACCTGCCTTAAAGACGCGGTGTGGTTTAGACTTCAGTTCACGCAGGACCTGTAGACCACGTTTGGCACGGCTGGTCACAGGAATATCATCTTGTGACATTCGTTTGAGGCTGCCTCGCTGGGTCAGAATGTACATACTTGGCGTCGTTGACTTAAAGACGGCTACCACTTGATCTCCATCTTTGAGGTTAATGGCTTTAACACCTGCTGCTTTGGCACCAACTACTGGCACCTCTTCAATATTGAACCGCAACCCGTAACCATTTTTAGTAATGATCATGATGTCCTCGAGGACAACTGGTGCAACCGCTACGATACGGTCCTCTTGGTCCTTCAGTTTAGCGTACTTAGTTGATTTAGAACGATAGGTCCGCCATGGGCTCAATTCCTTGCGTTCAAAACGCTTGATTTGGCCTTGTTGAGTTGCTGCAAAGTAGGTCACTCCTTCAAACTGATCCACAATCTCCGCAAAGAGGATTTCTTCTTCCTGCTCGAAATTGGTCAAGGTCTGACTAAGGTGCTCCCCGATATCCTTCCACTTGGTATCTGCCAATTCATGAACAGGTCGATAGATGGCATTTCCTAAGTTGGTAAAGAGCAAAAGATGCTGGGTGGTCTTAGCAGGCTCTACGAAAATCAATTCATCGTCGTCCCGCTTACCGACTTCTTCCACTGTCGACGCATTGAAGGAACGAGGAGAGGTCCGTTTAATGTAACCCGCACGGGTCACGCTAACGAAGGTTTCCTCTTCAACGATCAGACTGGCTGTATCGATCTCAATCGTTTTAGCAGTGTCTTGCAACTCACTACGACGCGGATTGCCAAAGAGTTTCTTGACTTCACGCAACTCTTTCTTCATGAGATTGAACATGGTTCGTTCATCCCCAATAATGGCTGCCAAGGTCGCGATTTGCTCCTTGAGACTAGCATGCTCTTCTTCCAATGTCACGATATCCGTATTGGTCAAACGGTACAATTGCAAGGTAACAATAGCTTCTGCTTGTTCTTCCGTAAAATCGTAGCTGACCTTGAGGTTTTCCTTAGCATCTGCCTTATTATCTGACGCACGAATCAAGGCAATGACCTCATCGAGAATGGAAATGACGCGGATCAAGCCCTCTACGATGTGGAGGCGTCGTTCTGCCTTTTCCTTATCAAAGCGTGAGCGAGCGACAATAATATCTCGACGGTGAGCAATGTAGCTAGACAGAATCGGTAAAATCCCCACTTGACGAGGGGTATAGTTGTCAATTGCTACCATATTGAAGTTGTAGTTAACCTGCAAATCTGTGTACTTAAATAAGTAGTTTAAGATCAAGTCTGCATTGGCATCTTTTTTCAACTCAATGGCAATGCGAAGACCATCTCGGTCAGACTCATCCCGGACTTCCGCAATACCGGCCACCTTGTTGTTAACACGGACATCGTCGATCTTCTTGACCAAAACTGCCTTGTTGATCTCATAAGGGATTTCGGTAACGACGATTTGCTGCTTGCCGCCTTTGAGTTGCTCGATCTCTGTCTTAGAGCGGACAACCACCCTTCCCTTACCAGTTTCATAGGCTTTCTTGATCTCATCGCGCCCTTGGATAATGGCACCGGTCGGGAAATCAGGTCCAGGAAGAAACTCCATGAGTTTGTCTACCTTAGCAGAAGGATGGTCGATCATGTAGACAACCGCATCGATGACTTCAGCAAGATTATGTGGCGGAATATCTGTCGCGTAACCAGCTGAAATCCCTGTAGCTCCATTGACCAAGAGGTTTGGAAAGGCTGCCGGCAAAACAGTTGGCTCTTTTTCTGTATCGTCAAAGTTCCAGGCAAATGGCACTGTGTTCTTTTCGATATCTTGCAAAAGATAGCCCGCAATTTCAGACAAACGAGCTTCCGTATAACGCATGGCTGCTGGTGGATCCCCGTCCATGGAACCATTGTTTCCGTGCATTTCAACAAGGATCTCGCGGTTCTTCCAGTCTTGAGACATGCGGACCATGGCATCATAGATAGAAGAATCCCCGTGAGGGTGGAAATTCCCCATGATATTTCCGACAGACTTGGCAGACTTGCGGTAGCCCTTGTCATGGGTATTGCCATCCTTATTCATAGAATAAAGAATCCGCCGTTGAACTGGCTTCAAGCCATCCCGAATATCAGGAAGAGCCCGTTCTTGAATAATGTATTTGGAGTAGCGACCAAAGCGCTCTCCCATGATGTCCTCTAGAGACATGTTTTGGATATTACTCATATAGGATACAAAGCCCGTAAAATACAAAGTGAAAATAGGAAATTCTTGCAGTGAGCGATGCTCACAAAAGAATTTATCTTTTTCACACAGTATTTAGGGCGTGTTCAACTCCTTTCAAAGAATGTTGAGTAGATTTTTATAAAAGAAGGTGTTCAGTTACTACAAGTAACTAAACTATCCTTTCTGCTGTTTAAAATAGATTAATTAATGATTAGAAAGTTTCTCTTCAGCATAAGTCATCATCTTTACAGCCACTTCCTGATCATAGTCAAATCCCATCTTTTGGGCCAGACTTTGTGCTTCACAATCGAATAACTTCATGGTAGCAAATAAGGATTGACTAACCTTCTCTAAACTAGATAAATCAAGAAGTGCTGAGAACTCCTTCTCTTGCTCAGCTGGTAGATACTGGAAGAGGTACTTGTAGTTCTTTCCGATATCAACTGATCCTCTATAGGTTGTCACCTGCCAAGCTAATACCTTGAGAAGTTCTTGCTGGCAGATGCCATAGAGGTGATCAGTCGCATAGAGAAGCTGATTTCTTCGAATCCCTTTGACGACATAAGTCGATACCCACCAAAATTCATTGCAGGATACAGCAAATTCCTCTTCAGTAGGCGGAGCGGTCCAGTAGCGCTTCGGACTAGGAATGTAAGAGTCAAACAAACCTTTGTCGTCTTTAAGCGCTCTAAAATCTGCTTCGCTATCCACCCACTCTTGAATATGTTCCTTGGGACAGAGTGTCAAATCAATACGATTGCCATCTTCAAAGAGCATGAGGTAAAGATGACGGTGTCCTAGAGTAACTTCTTGCTCAATGATGCGTTTACCAAACTGATCCATCCATGATAAATCTGAAACCAGGTCTTCTAGATTCTCAACAATATAGACCACATCATAATCTTGGAACTCATCTTTCAGGGGATGTGGGCTAGTCCTCGATCCGGATAAGGCCACTGCTTCCACTTGCAGAGATTCAGCTATTTGCACAATCAGATTCATCATTTCTGTATCAGTTCTCATCTTTTACTCCTTCATTACTTACAAATCCTTGGAATTGTTGGTTTTTATCAAAAAATAGATAAACAGATGGAAGAAACGAGGAAATCATAATTATAAGTTTCGCTAAATGGAAGTTGATGACCACCTTAATAAATTGACCTTGAACTTTAAAGATCATCAAATGCATATAGATGCTAGCTAGGAGATAAATCCCTAAAATCAGAGAGGCTTTCAATAATTGATGGCTATAAACCGAATAGAGACGTATGCCACTATAAACTAGGGATGTATATAATAAAGGCAAGTAAAACGTCACCAATACTATGATAATTGACAAATGTCCTTCAAAATTCTTAGAGGAATAATCACTGATTGCATTCATGGTTAAAATCCCTGCAATAGGGAAATAATATCCTAAAAAATGGATCTTGGATTTATTTTTCTTAATTGCAATATAAATAAATGTAGCGACTAATACGACCGGTAAGAATGGGAAAGTAGAGAAAGTTATAGGTAATAAGATATCATTCATTTCAGACCTTCCTACGATTCTAAATAATATTCAAAAATATGGCTGGCAAATAAGATAGAACAAGAGAAAGGAACATTACCCCTATCATCATGCTTCGATGTTGCAAAAACTTTTCCGACATACTAGCACAACCAGGTAAAAAAGGACAGCACTCGCTAGATAAGCAAGGAAAATTAGGATTATTTTCCATCCATATTTAGGAAAAACAGGAAATAATCGGATGACGTGATAAAGCAAGGCAATCACGATCATAGGAACACCTAGGGCGACGAGACTATGAAAATAAAACCTAAGTAAGTCCATATAATCGAATGTCCTGAACTATCCATCACTCACACTCCTTAAAACGCGGTCGTTTCTTCCAAGGTAAACTTAACGTTATCTTCAATCCATTGACGACGTGGTGCAGCCTTATCCCCCATGAGTACGGAGACACGGCGTTCTGCACGCGCCAAGTCATCAATCGTGACACGGATCAAGGTACGGGTTTCTGGGTTCATGGTGGTCTCCCAAAGCTGGTCTGCATTCATCTCACCCAACCCTTTGTACCGTTGAATGGTTGCTCCACGGCCAAAGGTCCGACGCAACTCTTCTAATTCGCTATCTGTCCAAGCATAGGCTACTTCTTCTTTCTTGCCTTTGCCTTTCGACATCTTATAAAGAGGAGGAAGTGCAATGTAGACATGCCCTGCTTCTACCAAAGGGCGCATATAGCGATAGAAGAAGGTTAAGAGGAGGGTTTGAATGTGGGCACCATCTGTATCCGCATCGGTCATGATAATGATCTTATCGTAGTTGGCGTCTTCCACAGAGAAATCTGCCCCAACTCCTGCACCAATGGTGTAGATCATAGTGTTGATTTCCTCGTTCTTGAGGATATCACTCATATTGGCCTTCTCAGTATTAAGAACCTTCCCACGAAGTGGAAGAATCGCTTGGAACTTCCGGTCCCGTCCTTGTTTGGCAGAACCGCCGGCTGAGTCTCCTTCGACTAGATAGAGTTCGTTTTTCTTAGGATTTTTAGACTGGGCTGGTGTCAATTTACCAGACAAAAGTCCCTTGTCCTTTTTGCTCTTCTTGCCATTTCGGCTTTCATCCCGCGCCTTTCGAGCAGCTTCACGCGCATCCCGGGCCTTAATAGCCTTACGAATGAGATTGGAAGCCAACTCCCCATTTTCCATGAGGAAGAAGGTCAACTTGTCAGCGACAATCCCGTCAACAACTGGTCGAGCAAGTGGACTTCCTAGTTTGTCCTTGGTCTGCCCTTCAAACTGCAAATGAGCTTCTGGCACCAAGATCGAAAGAACAGCGGAAAGACCTTCCCGGTAGTCGGAGCCTTCTAAGTTCTTGTCTTTTTCTTTGAGAAGTCCTGTTTTTCTTGCATAGTCGTTCATGGCCTTGGTAATGGCTGTCTTGAGTCCAGTTTCGTGGGTTCCCCCATCTTTGGTACGGACATTATTGACGAAAGACAAGATATTGTCGGAATAGCCATCATTGTATTGGAGGGCAACTTCTACTTGGAAGCCTTCTGATTCTCCATTAAAGTAGAGCACCGGCGTCAAGGTTTCTTTATCTTCATTTAAGTACTCAACGAAATCCTGAACACCATTCTCGTAATGGAAGGCGACATAGTTGTCTTCTTCCTTACGGAGATCGGTCAACGTCAGTGTTACATCCTTGAGTAAGAAAGCTGATTCTTTGATCCGCTCCGCAATGGTATTAAACTTGAAATCCGTCGTTGAGAAGATGGTGGCATCCGGCATGAAAGTAACCTTGGTTCCCGTCTTAGACTTAGGAGCCGACCCAATCTTCTCAAGAGTGGTAACAGGCTTCCCACCACCTTCAAAGCGTTGCTTGTAGACCGCTCCATCACGGGTAATCTCTACCTCAAGCCAGCTGGAGAGGGCATTCACGACCGAAGATCCTACCCCGTGGAGACCACCAGAAGTCTTATAGCCACCTTGACCAAACTTCCCACCCGCATGGAGGACGGTAAAGATGACCTCAACGGTTGGTTTACCCATAGCATGCATCCCTGTCGGCATCCCCCGACCTTGGTCTGCTACAGATAAGGACCCGTCTTTGTTGATGGTAACGTCAATTTGAGAACCAAAACCAGATAGGGCTTCATCGACAGCATTGTCGACAATTTCCCAGACCAAATGGTGAAGCCCATTTCCATCCGTGGATCCAATATACATCCCTGGACGTTTACGGACCGCATCCAACCCTTCTAGTACCTGAATGGCATCGTCATTATAATTATTAATGTTGATTTCCTTTTTAGACACAAGGAACCTCCTGTTTGTTCATCTTTTCTATATTACAGTTTTTTAGGAAATTTTGCAAAATTTTTCTTTCTTCTCTCCCTTTAACTAGGCTATTTAAGTGCGATTGATTCAAACCAACTATCCGATGTGACAAATCAGCTAGATATTTTCTTTTTCATTCAAAGCATTTTTGATATAATGAAACTATGATGAAAACAATTCTTTTACTCGTATTAGCATACCTATTAGGCTCTATCCCTTCTGGTTTGTGGATAGGAAAAGCCTTCTTTAACATCAATCTCCGCGAACACGGTTCTGGAAATACAGGAACCACCAATACCTTCCGTATCCTAGGGACAAAGGCAGGTCTGGTCGTCTTTGCTGTTGATTTCCTCAAGGGAACCTTGGCTGTTTTATTGCCGACTATTTTTGGGGTTTCAGGAATTTCTCCTATGGTCTTTGGTCTTTTAGCAGTCCTTGGACACACCTTCCCAATTTTTGCAGGCTTTAAAGGAGGCAAGGCAGTAGCGACTAGTGCAGGGGTCCTCATCGGCTTCTCTCCCGTTTTCCTCATCCTTTTAGCCATTTATTTCTTTGCTAGCCTTTACTTGACAAGTATGATTTCCTTTTCAAGTGTGACGGTCGCTATTCTGGCTAGTATCGGAGTCCTCATCCTCCCGCTGACTGGTTGGGTTCTCCCGAGCTACGATCTGATTTTTACCATCGTCGTCCTCGCTTTAGCGACCTTGATTATTATCCGCCACAAGGACAATATCAAACGAATCCTCAACAAGAATGAAAATATCATCTCCTGGGGAAAAAACATCACCCATCAAAAACATAAAGACTAGAACTTTTGCTCTAGTTTTTTTGTTTGCGATCACTTTGTCAGCACTTCTCTTCAAAAAAGTTCTATAAGTTTTTTCTTCCTTTTGTTTTTAATCATTGCAATTAAGGAGGATTTAGTTTATAATATCTTGAATTCAAAATCGGGAGGATTTTTATGAAATTCTATTCATATGATTATGTATTGAGTCAGATTAGCCAGCAAAATTGGGTCATGGTAATCATGTCCATTCTCTTAGTGTTGGTAACGGCTTTTTTTGTCTTTAAGGCATATAAGGATAAACGTGGAAGTAAGTTCCGTGAATTGTCTATTATTTCTGTCTTAATCTTAGTAGCCGTTGTTTTGATTAGCATTTCAAATTTTCAAAACAATCAGTCTAATGACAATCAATTCCGCTCTTCCCTACACTTTATCGAAGTTGTTTCAAAAGAATTAGGTGTAGATAAAGAAGATGTCTATGTCAATACTTCGGATACGACCGACGGAGCTATTATCAAGGTAGACAAGCAATTCTATCGTGTGATTAGCGGAACAGACCCAGATAGCTATTTACTTGAAAAAATGGACTTATATAAAACAGATGTAGAACTGGTGGAGGTTGAAAAATGATAAGCTTTTTTGCTACAATTGCAATTAAATTGGCCTTTGGGCTTCTTTCTCTTGTTTTTGTTATTAACGTAACAGGAAAAGGAAATTTAGCTCCAAGTTCTGCAGTAGACCAAATACAGAACTTTGTTCTCGGGGGTATTATCGGCGGGGTCATCTACAATAGCTCGATTACCATCCTTCAATATATCGTCATCCTCATCATCTGGACGATTTTGATTCTGTCACTCAAATGGCTTAATACCAATGTTTACTTCATCAAACATCTGATTGATGGAAAACCAACTATTATCATAAAAAACGGAAAATTAGATCCAGAAGCTTGTCGCTCAAAAGGCCTTTCTGCTTCTGACGTCGCTCTTAAGTTGCGCTCTCAAGGGGTCTTCCAATTGAAAGAAGTCAAAATAGCCGTCATCGAACAAAATGGCCAACTCATAATCGTTCGAATGGGAGATGAAAATCCCAAATACCCAATCATTACAGATGGTGTGGTCCAAGTAGAGATCTTAGAGACCATTGGTAAAACTGAAGAATGGCTTATAGCCGAACTCAATAAAAAAGGATTTGAAACTGTTGATGACATTTTTATCGCTGAGTACGACAAGGGTGAGATTAATGTCGTGACTTATTAAAGTTGGAAATCAGCTATTCGATAAAATAGACAAGTAAAAGGTCGTTACGAACTGTAACGACCTTTTTTCTATCTTTTAATAGTACTCCCCTTGGCGGTAGTTCCAAGAGTTGAAATGATCAGATAAGTGCATCATGATCTTGTCGATATCCAATCCCTTACGGATCACGACTGGGCAAGTATTGACAGAACGGCTACCTGCTCCTTGTTCTGGGATGAGTTTTCCTTCTGCATCAACCATAGAAACCATCACTCCTTGTTCATAGCGAGTTTCAATAGTCTTGTCTGGTTGGATAGAGGCTACATAATCATCGGCTTCGATGACCAAATCCACGGCACCTTCGATTCGCTCTCCGATTCCCTCGACTTTCCCACGATTTCCTTTACCAGATGGGTTAGCTGAAGAGGCATAAACCATTTTGCCTTCTTTTTCCCACATTTCTTTGGCGATTTGCTCACCAGCTTTACCGAATTTGATGACAAAACAGCTGGTTCCACGAACATCTGTCATGAGTTCTTCACGTCCATCTCCGAAGGCTTGTAATTTTGCATAGGCATCTTCACGCCATGGAAGGATACAACCAAGCAAGATATCTTCATCCCAATGTTTTTGGTAGAAGGCTTCAATTTCAGGATTCAATTGCGCAAGGGCGCGGAGTTCATCCATGCTTCCGCAAAGAACGACACCTGGTTTGTTACGGTTGCGTTCTTTGGCTTCAAACTTCCGTTCCAAGCCAGCCTTGTCACTGGTCATGATGATGTAACCAACTTTGGTAGGGCAGACGATACAGCCGCCCTCTCCTTTAAGAATGTCAAATCCTTCTTGTGAAAGTGTTCCGTCCCATTGAATGTGTTTTGTCATAAATTTCGTCCTCTTCTATTTTTTTTCTATTCTATCAAAATTCCCAAAAAGCTTCAATATATTTTCTGAAAATTCTTAATTAACTATACAATTTTTATTGCCAGTAAGCTGGCCGATTCTTCTCATAAGCAGCGATTAAGTCCTCATATTGGAGGGTAATCCCAATATCATCTAGACCGTTGAGTAATTTGTGCTTCCAATCCCCATCGATCTCAAAGCTAAATTCTCCAACAGGCGAGATGATCTTCTGCTCTTCCAAATCCACCGTTACCTCATCTGTCGGCTTCAAGCTTGCCAGCTTTTGACGAACCTCTAAAGGCTGGACTATTGGTAGCATCCCATTATTGAGTTCATTATTGTAATGGATATCTCCAAAAGAGCCGGCGATAACGACTTTAAAGCCATAATCAGCTAAAGCCCAGGCTGCGTGCTCCCGAGAAGAACCCGCCCCAAAATTGTCACCAGTAATCAAAATGGTGGCCTGACGATATTCTGCTTTGTTAAAGATAAATTCAGGATCCTCGGTGTATTGATCATCCAAGTAGCGCCAAGCGTACATGAGGTACTTGCCAAAGCCTTTTTTATCAATCAGCTTTAAAAATTGCTTGGGGAGGATTTGGTCGGTATCGATATTATCGTTCATCAAAGGAACCGTAGTTCCCGTATAAATGGTAAATTTCTCCATGATTCCTCCTTTTACTCAACTTCTGGCATTTGGC
This sequence comes from Streptococcus sp. 1171_SSPC, assembly GCF_001069335.1. Taxonomy (NCBI): domain Bacteria; kingdom Bacillati; phylum Bacillota; class Bacilli; order Lactobacillales; family Streptococcaceae; genus Streptococcus; species Streptococcus sp. 1171_SSPC. The sequence goes on along the minus strand of NZ_JWAK01000015.1, from coordinate 92,404 downwards.
GCACATCGACAAAGCGACCGGCGATTGCTGCTGCTGCCGCCATTGCTGGGCTACAGAGATGGGTCTTGGCCCTAAATCCTTGGCGGTCTTCAAAGTTCCGGTTGCTAGTAGAGGCACAGTGGACGCCATCCGGCACCTTGTCTGGGTTCATCCCGAGACACATGGAGCAGCCTGGATCACGCCATTCAAAGCCAGCATCCATAAAGATCTTATCCAAGCCCATTTTCTCCGCTGCTCGTTTGACAGGACGAGAACCTGGAACTACGATGGCGGTCAAATTAGGGGCAATTTTTTTCCCTTCTACGAAACGGGCAGCCAGCTGCAAATCGCTGAGTCTGGCATTGGTACAAGATCCGATAAATATATAGCCCAACTCGATGTCTGAGGCCTTTTGACCTGGTTGGAGATCCATGTAGGCATAGGCCCGTTCGTCATTCATATCCCGAATTTCTGGGAAGGCTGTTTCCACGTCGACTCCCATAGAAGGGTTGGTCCCCCAGGTCACCATGGGTGCTAACTGGGATACATCGATGGTGATGACTCTATCATATGTCGCATCGTTGTCACTGACCAGGGACTGCCAATCGGCTACTGCAGCTTCAAAATCTTTTGGCATACATTCACGACCACGGAGATAGTCAAAAGTCGTCTCATCTGGATTCATAATCCCCATCTTAGAGCCGAATTCAATGGACATATTGCAGATGGTCATCCGCTCTTCCATGGTGAGGCTATCGATTGCTTCCCCTCTATACTCGACCACATGGCCAACCCCACAGGCTACGCCATAACGAGCAATCAAGGCCAAAATATAGTCCTTGGCATAAATCCCCTTCTGAGGCTTTCCAGTAAACTCGACCAAGAGTTTCTTCGGTTTAACCTGCCAGATGGTCTGAGTCGCAAAGACATGCTCCACCTCACTGGTCCCAATCCCAAAGGCAATGGCACCGAAAGCTCCATGGGTCGCCGTATGGCTGTCTCCACAGACAATGAACTTTCCAGGCTGGGTACGGCCAGTTTCAGGACCAACCATATGGACAATTCCCTGTTTTTCTGAACCATGACCTGCATGATCGATCCCAAAGTCCTTGACATTTTCAGCTAATTTATCAATTTGAGCCTTGGAAATCACATCCCGGATATCATAAATGTTAACCGTTGGGACATTGTGATCAAAGGTTCCAAAGGTTAAATCTGGTCTCCGAACCTGTCTACCAGTGTCTCTAAGCCCTTGAAAAGCCTGGGGACTGGTCACCTCGTGGATATAGTGTTGGTCCACATACATGAGTTGGGGCTGGCCTTCCTCACCGGTCACTACATGCCGTTCCCAGATTTTATCAAAAATTGATTTTCCTGCCATCCTTACCTCCATAAAGCGTAGAGTGTGTAAAGTGTGAGAAGGGTTCCTAAGAGCCAGGTGACCTTAAAATACCATTTCTGTGTCTTGTGATGAAAGAGTAGCCCTCCTATCCAGGCTCCAAGCCCTCCAACTGCAAAAGCATAAAAGAGCAAGGTCTTTTCTGGTATCCGCCAAGTATTTCTTTTAGCCTTTTCCTTATCAACTCCGTAGAGAATCCCTACGAAGAGATTCCATAGAAGGATCAAGCCAGTAATCATTCCTTTTACACTCATAATCGTTTTATAATCTCTTCTGTCATTTCTTTTGTCGAAGCACTGCCTCCTAGATCTCTCGTAAAGATCCTTGCAGCAAGAGTCGCTTCAACTGCTTTTTCAATGCGGCTAGCATCTTCTTCTCGATCAAAACTTTCACGCATCATCATGGCAACAGAGAGGATCATCGAGACTGGATTCGCCACGCCTTGACCCGCAATATCTGGAGCCGATCCATGAATAGGCTCATACATGCTTGGACCTGTCTCTGAATGGCTAGCCGATGGCATAACCCCAAGAGTGCCAGACAAGATACTGGACTCGTCTGAAAGGATATCACCAAAGAGGTTTTCCGTCACGATGACATCAAAGCGAGATGGATTGGTAATCATGAGCATGGCTGCTGAGTCTACCAACTGGTGCTCCAAGGTAACATCTGGGAAGTCTTGAGCCACTCGATCAGCTACTCTTCTCCAAAGCTTGGAGGTTGCGAGAACATTTTGCTTATCAATGCTGGTGACTTTCTTGCGACGTCCCCGTGCAATCTCAAAAGCCTTCCGCACAATTCGCTCCACTTCTTCAACTGAGTAGTCGTTGATATCCCATGCTTGGTTTTCTTCTAAGATATGCTCTCCAAAGTAAATCCCGCCGGTGAGCTCGCGAACCACTACGAAGTCCACACCATGAATGCGCTCCTCCTTCAAAGGAGAGAGGTGCTTGAGGGCATCGTAGATTTTAACCGGACGAATGTTGGCATAAAGGTTGAGCTCCTTACGAAGAGCTAACAAGCCTTGCTCCGGACGAATCGGTGCTTGGTCATACTGAGGACTTCCGATAGCCGCTAAGAGAATGGCATCAGCTTCCTTTGTAGCTTCTAGAGTAGAAGCTGGTAGAGGATGACCAGCCGCATCAATCCCTGCTCCCCCAAATGGATGAGCTTGGACTGAATAGTCAAAATTTGTTTTTTCTGCCACTGCTTTCAGCACGGACAGGCCAGCCTCCATGATTTCTGGTCCAATCCCGTCTCCAGCTAGGGCGACAATCTTCTTCGTCATAGTGTTCTCCTTTAGGCATCTGGTAGATCACGATAGGATACAATGTGACCGATCTCTCCAGCATTCTCTTTTTGCACCAAGGTATTGGCATTGATATAGGCAATTGCTGACGCCTTCAATACGTCAAAGTCTAAACCAGAAGCATTAAAGATGGTATCCGTCGCTTCGTTTTCAACAGTGACCAGCACACGCGCTTGGGCATCAATTCCATCCGTCACCGCATCAATGGTATAGGAAGTCAGACGCACTTCTTGGTGGAAGAATTGATCAATAGCGTTAAAGATTGCTTCCACTGAACCTTGACCTTTGGCAAGGTATTCAAGAATTTCACCATCTTCATTTTTCAGACTGACTGCTGCGGTGATGCTTTCATCTTCATTGGTTGTGAGGCGAAGATCATCAAAGTGGAAGCCTTCTGGATTTTCCACTGCTGTACCAGCAACAAGGGCGCGGATATCGGCATCAGTGATCTCGTGTTTCTTGTCTGCCAGAGATTTGAACTTAGCAAACAATGGCTGGATGTCTTCTTCTGTGAATTCCAGTCCCAACTCATGCAGTTTTTCTACAAAGGCATGGCGACCAGACAATTTACCAAGTGGAAGGCTATTGCTCTTAACCCCCACCAACTCAGGCGTGATGATTTCATAGGTAAGCGGATTTTTAAGGACTCCATCTTGGTGAATCCCAGACTCGTGTGAGAAGGCATTGCCACCAACAACCGCCTTGTTTTTAGGAATTGGAATCCCAGAGTAACGAGAGACCAACTCAGAGGTGTTGATGGTTTCATTGAGGACAATCGGACTCTCCACTTGGAAATAGTCTTCGCGAATATTAAGAGCGACCGCTACTTCTTCAAGTGCCGCATTGCCAGCCCGTTCCCCGATGCCATTGATGGTTCCTTCGACACGACCAGCTCCATTTTTGACAGCGGCGAGGCTATTAGCCACCGCCATTCCTAGATCATCATGGCAATGAGGGGAATAGATAATCTCACGATCTGTCTTGACATGATCGATCAAGTATTTGAAAATAGCTCCGTACTCTGCTGGTGTCGTGAAACCGACTGTATCAGGAATATTGATGTAGCTAGCACCAGCATCGACTGCAGTCTGGACAACTTGCAAGAGGAAATCCAACTCCGTCCGTGTCGCATCTTCGGGTGAGAATTCAACAACTTCAAACTTTGAGCGAGCATAAGAAACGTGTTCTTTGATGGCTTCAAGAATTTCTTCCTTGGTCTTGTTAAGTTTAAACTCCCGGTGAATGGGACTCGTAGCGATAAAGACGTGAACTTGCGGATACTTGGCATCTTTTAAGGCTTCATAACAAGCATCGATATCGGATTTAACGGAGCGAGCCAAACCTGTCACAGCAGTCTTGGTCAAGACTTTTGCAATCTCCTGCACAGCAGTGAAGGAATCCGGACTAGCTGCAGGAAAACCAGCCTCAATAGCAGAAATGCCCCACTTTTCCAATTGCTTGGCAATGGCAATCTTTTCTTTAATGGAGAAATTGACTCCTGGAGTCTGTTCACCGTCCCGAAGACTGGTATCTAAAAATTCAACTTTACGCATAGGGTCTCCTCTTTTCTAAACATAGTGAATAAAATAAAAACATCTCGCCAGTTACCTAAGCGAGATGTTTTGTTACTCCCGCTTGGTAAGCCAAACAGGACTAATGCTTTTGCACTAGCCCGAGTACCTCAACAACAAAGCAAATTGAATAAACTTAGCTGTTTTCATGTTTGACTTTCTCCTTTGATTGATGTCTTGTTTAGTATTTTAGCATAGGGAAAATTGAATGTCAAGAATTTTCTACAATATTCTGAATTTTTTGAATAGAAACAAAATAAAGGCGAAAGTCGCTTTCTTACTTTCGCCTGATCTTCTTATTTTTTCCTGTAGAGATCAAAGATGATTTGATCATTGTATAGATCAATGGTATTGGCCTTGACATAGAAATCCATCTCATTTTTAATCTTGGCAAGCTCGATCTTGATCGTCGCTTCTTTGCTATCAATTTTTACAAAGTCAGGTAGATCCTTGTTTGTAGACAGCACCTGCATCACGGTCTTTTTAGGAAGTTTCAAGGTCCCAACCGAAAAATCCTTGAGGGTCAAGAGAATACTTCCATCCTCTAGCTTACTTGGCTGGAAATAGATATAGAGCGGGTACTCCTTCCCTAAAAAGTCCATCTTCCCCTCTAGTAACATCTGTTGGTTGTCTGCATACAGTTGATAATCACTCAAATGATAACTTTTAAGCATGACCTTGATGGTTTCATTTAGTTGAGCCCTAGTTGTGGTCATACTGCCGATCTTGACATCTCCTCCTTGGCTAGGAGTCTGTAGTTGCCGGACATCCTCTCGTACCGTTGAGAAACGAGTCCATACGACTAGACTTGTTGCCAGCAAGAAACTGACCAAGCCTAGAAAGAGCCATTTCCAGATGTTAATCGGCGTTTTTTCTCGTCTCTCCTTAAAATGAGGTCCTGTGGTTGCTGGTTTAACCTTCTTCTCACTCGAACCATTTTTTCTCAGTTGCATGTATTTTCTCCAGTACGGCTTCTTTCATGATCTCATAACCAGTATTATTGGGATGGAAACTATCCTCATCATACAAGGCATCATTGGTCACAGTTTCTTTTCCTAATTCGGATTCTGTCACCCCACTCTTGCCATCAATACCCTTATAGAGGAGGTCATTGATCGGAACAAAGTAGACGCCTTGATAGGCAGAGAGGGTCTCCTCCGTTCTTTGGTTCCACTGATCGACAAGGGTCTGCAATTCCGTTAGATCGGGGAAGTTGAGATACAAGGGATTATAGATCCCCACCACGTAAACGGGCAGATCCGGGTTGTCCTTGCGGGCCAATTCGATGATCTGTTTGAGATTTTTCTCATAGGTCTTCGATGCTTTTTCGAAGCGGTCCAGATCTAAGTTACTGGTATCCTCAAGAATGGCCTTTCGCAGGTCATTGCCCCCGACAGTAATGGTCACTAACTGAGCCTTCTTCAGGTCCTTTCCAATCTCCTTTTTCTCCTGCATACGTGACAAAATTTGACTGCTCGTGTTACCAGAAACACCATAGTTGATCGCTTTGAATTCAAGATTTGTTTCATTGGTCAAACTCTGAGCGAGTAGTGGAACAAAACCTCCCTGATTGGTGCTATCCCCCACGCCTTTGGTCAAGGAATCCCCAATCGCTACATAGGTGACTACCTTCTTTTTGGCACTTGTTGACGGTTTGGTCATCACTGGTTCTGCCGAAGGAAGGAGCCAATTGACCAGAAAAAAGCAGACCAGAAAAGTGACCAAACAATACAAGATCATCTCTAGTATTTTTCTACTATTCATATACTCCTCATTCGTCCAGCTTTTAATTTGACTTTCTTATTCTTAAGTCAGGTTTAGGCTTGGTAGACAATCTTGCCCTGGCAGATGGTATAGGCTACCTGCCCCTTGAGGGATTCACCGACAAACGGTGAATTAGTTGCCTTGGAAGCAAAATGATCAGACACTAAACGGTCAGCATCCGGATCAAAAATCACAATATCTGCTGGTCCACCGACTTCCAAATAGCCCGCTTCAAAATTATATAATTTAGCGGGATTATAGGTCATTTTTTCTAAGAGTTCCATCAAGCTGAGCTCTCCTGCATGGACCAAATAGGTCAAACCAAGCGATAGAGAAGTCTCTAATCCTGTCATGCCGGAAGGAGCCTTGGTGATATCGGCTACGTTCTTTTCATCCGCATGATGAGGCGCGTGGTCCGTTGCGATTACGGTAATGACTCCTGACTTCAAGCCTTCGATGACTGCACGACGGTCTTCTTCCAGACGAAGAGGCGGATTCATCTTGGCATTGCTTCCCTTAGACAGCAAGAGATCTTCAGTCTTAGAAAAATGCTGAGGAGCTACTTCTGCTGTAACAGGAGCACCGATCGCTTGGGCAAACTCGACCACCTTGACACTCTCAGCTTTCGAGAGGTGTTGGATGTGGAGGTGGCCACCTGTTGCGTGAGCAATCATAGCATCCCGCGCTGCCATCGAGTATTCTGCCACTCCAGTCGCTCCGCAAACCTTGAAGTGCTCCCGAGCAATGTGCTCATTGAGTCCCAGAATGCCGTTCAACTCTGGATCTTCTTCGTGGAGACTAATGAAGGTCCCCAGACGTTTGGCTTCTTCCAAAGCCTGACGGACTACCTTGGTACTTTGCAACGGGATCCCATCATCTGAGAAACCGACAGCGCCAGCTTGTAACAAGCCTTCAAAGTCGGTGAGATGTTGGCCATCAAAGTTCTTGGTAACCGTCGCAACGGTCTTTACATGGATGGCTTCCTTAGCAGCAGAATCCAAGACTTCTTTTAAGGTCACGACATCCGAGATTGTTGGAGTGGTATTGGCCATCATGACGACTGTCGTAAAACCACCTGCAGCAGCTGCGAGAGCCCCAGTGTGAATATCTTCCTTGTGGGTCTGACCTGGTTCACGGAAGTGAACGTGAATGTCCACCAAACCTGGCGCTACCACCTTGCCACTCGCATCGATAACTTGGGCTCCTTCATAAGAAAGAGATGGACCTATTTCCACAATTTTCCCCTGATCTACCAAAAGATCACATACTTGGTCCAAACCAGTTTTTGGATCCATTACCCGACCATTTTTAATGACTAACATCTTCTACTCCTTTATTCATAGAAATCAACATGGGTCTCTAGCAAGCGATCCCCATCATAGCGGAACATAGCTGAAAAGAAGGGTTTATCCTCCAAGAGCCACTCAACAAAGGTGTGGTCCCCCTCCCAAGTTGGCTTACTTAAGACTTGATCATAAGGCACCCACTCCAGCGTCCCTTCGTTACACTCGATGAGTTCCCCTTCAAACTCAGTCACCTTGAAGACATAGGTGTACCAGTCTAGATCGGGAGTAAATTCAGGGAAGGTGATAATTCCTTTTAGAACTGGCTTAGCAACTAGACCCGTTTCTTCAAGAATTTCTCTAGCAGCACATTCTTGAGGAGTTTCCCCGCGTTCTAATTTTCCACCAACACCGATCCATTTGCCTTCATGGACATCATTGGGCTTTTTATTGCGATGAAGCATCAAAAACGCTTCTCCATTATCGATATAGCAAATTGTAGCTAATTGTGGCATTATTTCTTCTTTCTATTTTCCTAACTTCGCAGCCAATCAATCGGCTCGCGACCCATCTCTGTTAAATAAGCGTTAGCCCTTGAAAAAGGACGAGAGCCAAAGAAACCGCGATAGGCCGATAAGGGACTGGGATGGGCACTCTCAATAATCAAGTGTTTGCTTGCATCAATCAAAGACTTCTTCTTCCGAGCATAGGCACCCCACAGAATAAAGACAACATGCTCTTCCTCTTGACTGACTAGGCGAATAACTGCATCTGTAAACTCTTCCCAAATCAGGCCAGCGTGCCCATTGGCTTGGCCAGCAGGCACTGTCAGACAGGCATTGAGTAAGAGAACCCCTTGCTCTGCCCAAGGCGTCAAGTCATGGGAAGGCTTAAGCCCCACATCTTCCGCCAACTCCTTTAAAATGTTTTGCAAGGATGGAGGTGCTAGGATATCATCCGGTACAGAAAAGCTGAGCCCCTGTGCTTGACCAGGACCGTGATAGGGATCCTGACCCAGAATCACGACCTTAACCTCTTCCAGATTCGTTGTCTTTAAGGCCTGAAAAACCTTTTCACGAGGTGGGTAGATGGTCCCTGATGCATAGACCTGATCTAAAAATTGATTGATTTGCTTAAAGTAGCCCTCTGGAAGCTGCTCCTTAAGCAATTGGTGCCATCTTGAATGTTCCATCGCTTCTCCTTACAGTATAAAATAATTAACCGTTCTCTTGAGATTTCCTTGGACCAGCAGCCAAACCAATAGAGGCTAACAAGAGAATTTGTGGTAGAAATTGGATCAGATAACGAGTCTTGCCACCTTCAAAGATGGTCAAAAAGAGAAGACCACCAAAGACAGCAAGCGATAGGAAGTGGAAATCGTCATCGTTCTTCTTCCTGAGATAGACAAGGACCAGGCCAGCTGCCATCACAATCCAAAACAACTGTTTAACGAACTCATAATAACGATACTGAGGACGATCTGTACTTAAGAAGTAGGTACGAATCCATTTGGCAACTGGTAAATCCTTGGTATAAGGCTCGTAAAGAGGGTTAATGACCGGAGTCTTTTCGTATTCAACATCCCGATAGAGCCAACCAAGTGTCCCTTCTGCAACCGTTAAGGATTGCTTGGTATAAAGATGTCCCAGGAGTCCAATCGGACCATATTCCTTCAAGCGCCGTTTGATTTCTTTAATGATATATTCGTTCTTGAACATCCCATTATTGTACTCGTCTCGCTTATCTTCGTCGACATATTTCAAGAGCCCTTCTTTCATATCTGCTTGGTTGTGCCCAATATCCGTCAAGCCCAAGTTAATAAACAAGAGCGGTCCTTTAGCCAGCCCTTCCCCTTTTAAAATAGGGACAGCTGTTTGGTGTTTGACAGCTGTATTCAGAGCTCCAAAGACCAGACCAGTTGATAAAAGGGTTAAAGCAAAGACTTTTCCAAAGACCTTCCACTGCCCTTTAAAGAAGAGGACCATCCAAAAGGCCATCACGACAATAATAGTCGTCGGACGAATCAGCATAGTAAGCCCTGATAAGAGGCCTAGCCACAAGGATGTCTTCCATTGTGCACCACTGTCGCTCTCTTTTAAGAGATCCAAGGCTAGCCCTAATTGCAAGGCGATGAGAGGAAGAGGCGGAATATCCGTATACATGGAGTAAAAATAAGGGGAATAACAGATTAAGACCACATAGAGGGTATACACCCAGTCTGCCACTTTTTGGTCATAATGTTTCAGCCCTAAACGATACAAGAGGATAGCTCCTGCATTCACAAAGACCATATTGAGAACTTGCATGACCCAGAGGCCCGCTCCACCAAAGAGTTGGTAGAAAAAGCGTTCGTACAAGAACAAGGGAAGATTATTGGGATTCCGGCTCAGGTAGCTAGAGATAGAGGACTCTTTTAGAAGGCCAAAAGCTCCCGTATAGACCACCGCAGCATCCCGACGGATTAAGAGTTCCGCAGACAGCATAAAAACAATCTGAACTAGAATCGCTCCAACCATCAATCCAGTCTTGTATTTCATCAACCAGGCAAAGGCCCTTTTGAGATAGGAGCGACCAATATAAGCTAGGAGAAAGATAAGTCCCCCAACTACAAGGCCCCATCCCGAAATATCTTTTAGGTAGACGACACTAATGACAAACCAGTGCACCATCAGGAGCAACATAACCAGATGGAGCACCCCAAATAAGATGTTTTTACTTTTTACTAACATAGCTCCATTATAGCAAAAAAATAGGGATTTCGCTGGATTCTATCGGCTCTCCATCAAATAGAGGACTTCAGTTTGGATGGTGAAGCCAAGCCCTAGATATAGACTCAGGGCTGCTTGATTCTTTTTTTCAACGACAATCTGAAATTGCTGCTCCACTTCTGCAGCCATCTGATTCATCACACTTCGTAAGAGATAGCGTGCGTACCCTTTGCGGAGATGATCCGGGTCAACGGCTAATCCAAAGAAATAGGTCGTTCCCTGAGATAGATCCACCGTAACAGAAGCAAGAACTTGCTCTTGGTCACGCAAGACAAAGAGACGGGTATCCTGCCCCTCGAGAGACTCGGTCGCATACTTTAGGGCATAGTCAAGATCTGTCTCAAAAGCCTTGGATTGAAAATGCGCGATCTCTTGGAGCATGGACTCCACAGCCTCCAATACCATCAGCCCTTCTCTCTTCTCATGGTCGGTGACCTGACATGGGGCCTCCAACCAAAGTTCGTGGTCTTCCTCTTCCGCCTCCACTAAATGAAAATGGCTAAGTAAGTCCGTGTTTTGATCCAAAAACCGAACCTCTGACACATATAGTCGTTCTTCTAGCTGATAGTCCTTGGCCAAGTCCATAAAGTCTTCCCATAAGGAACGGGCAATACCTTGTCTACGAAAAGAAGGAGTCACAAAGAGCTGAACCTCTGCTTCCTTGGGTTCATCCGCATAGATGGACAAAAATCCAACCAGCTGCCCCTCCACCAATGCAAGGATAAATGCTGGCATCGTAGGATCATCATTATAGAGATTGTCCAAATAGGGCAAGCGATAGGTATGGTCATTTTGGTGAGAGGCTCTCACAAGCTGTTCACACTGCTTCTTTTCTTCTAGACTAAGACGAGTGCGTCTTTCAAGCTGCATCATTTTTTCTTCCTTTTACAAAAACAAAAGGAGAGCCAAACGTTGGCCCTCCTCCATTATACTTTAGTATTGCCAAGTTTCTTGGTTTTCCTTGAAACGGCGTAACAGTTCCAAACCTTCAGAAGTGATATAACCTTGTTCTTCAGCCAAATGAATCAATTCTGTGTAGTTAGACAAGGTTTCAAGTTGAACGCCAGCTTCCGCAAATTTCTTATCTGCTTTCTCCAATTGGTAGGTGAAGATAGCCACCACACCAAGGACGTCTGCTCCTTCACGCTTCGCAGCTGCGACAGCCTCCAAAACAGACCCACCAGTAGAAATCAAATCTTCCACTACGACCATCTTTTGACCTTGAGGTACACGACCTTCTATTTGGTTTCCAGCTCCATGGTCTTTTGGTTTGCTACGGATGTAGGCAAATGGCAAATTCATCTTGTCCGCAATAATAGCACCATGAGGAATCCCCGCAGTTGCTGTACCAGCAATCACTTCTACTTCAGGGAAAGCTTCCTTGATTTTATCTACAAATCCATTTTCAATCAAGGTACGAGTTTCAGGATAAGCGAGGGTCACACGATTATCGGTATAAATTGGAGATTTGATCCCAGAAGCCCAAGTAAAAGGCTCTTCTGGTTTCAAATAAACAGCTTCAATTTTTAGAAGATGGCTGGCAATATCTTTAGCTAATGACATGATAACTCCTTTTTACGATTTTAATCGAATACGAATTAAATCAATTATTTATTTTTAAACAACTGTACAGGTTAGTGAATAGTTCAAGGAAGGGCCTATCGGGCTTCCCGTAGAACTACAAAAGTTTTACTTTTACTGGCGATTATTATTCCGACGATCTCAGAAGAGAAACGATAATTTTCTCTTCTGAGATCTAGTGAACTCGTTAGGGAAGGCCCTATCGGGCTTCCCATAGAACGTCTTGAAGCACAGCTTCTAAGACGTTCTTAACTATTCCATTGTCTCTTAATCTCATGATAAGCATCCCATGGATTTTCTGCTTGGATAATCGGACGTCCAACCACGATGTAGTCTGAACCGATAGCATGGGCTTCTTGTGGGGTCATGACCCGTTTTTGGTCACCAATTTCTGCTCCTGCAGGACGGATCCCTGGGGTCACACAAACAAACTCTTCTGATGTAGCTTTCTTGATCAAATCTACTTCATGGGCTGAGCAAACAACGCCATCCAAGCCTGCTTCTTGCGCCTTACGGGCATAATTAACTACTGATTCTTGGACAGTGGTTTGGATGTTTTGGCAATCACGCATGTCTTCTTCACTGGTAGAAGTCAATTGAGTCACCGCTACCAACTTAGCTCCTGGTCCAAGTGCTTTTTTGGCTTCGCGCATCATCTCTACACCACCTGCTGCATGAACTGTCACCATATCCACACCAAAGGTGCCTAGGACAGACATGGCTGACTTAACCGTATTTGGGATGTCGTGCAATTTTAAATCCAAAAAAATGCTATGGCCACGACCTTTCAGATAGTGAACAATTTCTGGGCCGACTGCATAGAAAAATTCCATTCCGATTTTTACAAACAGTTTTTCATCTTCTGGGAAATGTTCTAGAAAGTTTTTGACATCTTCAAAAGCTGGAAAATCAAGGGCGATGATGGGACGTTCTTCACGCATGGGTTTCTCCTTTTTATGGCTGACATTTTTTCCACAAAAAAACCTTGCCCGAGGCAAGGTTACACGAAAATTAGGTAGTATCTACCCTGATTCACCGTCTAGACCTTAGGAGCCTCTCAGGACTACTTTAAAGGTTTTTCTACATTGTAGTACGATATGAAAGAAAAGTCAAGAAATAATCGAAAAACGTTCGGATTCAGTCTGTCTTTTCGGATTAGACTAGTAAGAGTCCTTGATCATAACAAAAAACTTGACATATTACCGATTTTCCTGTAAAATTTTTGCTATGCTGAGTAAGGGTTGTTTCAATTGTAGCTTACTCAGTAGCCTGTTGGGGTTGTAGCCAGCAGGCATTTTTTATTTTCTTGATGATCTTTATAATAGATTTTCTCGGACATGCCGACGCAGATCTTCTAAGCTAGTTATTCCATACTGATCCATGACCTGTGGAAGATTTTCGATAATAGTCGGACAAACATATGGATCTGTAAAGTTAGCAGTTCCTACTCCGATTGCAGAGGCACCAGCAATCATCATCTCCAGGGCTGCTTCTGCTGAATCTACACCGCCCATCCCAATAATCGGAAGTTTGGTCGATTGGGCTACTTGGCGGATGAGTTTCAAGGCTACTGGGAAGATAACTGGACCTGACATGCCACCTGTGCCATTGGCAATGATGGGCTTGCCAGTCTTGAGGTCAAAGCGCATCCCGACTAGCGTGTTGATCATGGTCAAGCCACTAGCCCCTGCATCTTCTACAGCCCTTGCGACTTGAGTAATGTCCGCCACACTAGGTGTTAATTTGACATAGACAGGAACGGAGGAGGCTTCTACCGCTGCTTTTACTGCATCATAGGCCAACTCAGGAACTTGTCCGATTAAGAGGCCATTGTTGCCATGGTCTACGTTGGGACAAGAGATATTGAGCTCGATGGCCTTGACATTTGGTGCTTGCGAGATCTTGCCAGATACCGTCGCATACTCTTCATTAGAGAAGCCAGCTACATTGGCGATAATCGGTAGATCTGGATAATGCTGGGCCAACCAAGGAAGTTTCTCTGATAGAACCACGTCTACCCCTGGATTTTGGAGCCCAATGGCATTGAGCATGCCGGCAGGTGTTTCGGCAACACGTGGTGTGGGATTTCCGAAGCGAGCCTCAGCGGTTGTCGCCTTGATCATAATGGATCCAAGCAGGTCTAAATCATAGTATTTGGCATATTCCTGACCAAAGCCAAAACAGCCGGAAGCCGGAATAATGGGATTTTTCAAGTCTAATCCTGGTAAGGATACAGCTAATCGATTACTTGTCATACTTTCCTCCCTACATCACAATCGTACCAGTTTCAAAGACCGGTCCATCTTCACACACGCGCTTGTTGGCTGCTTGGCTCTCATTTTCCAGATGCACCACACAGGCATAGCAGGCACCCATCCCACAGGCCATACGCGATTCCATAGAAATATAGGCGCGAGGATGGTCATGGAATTTGGTATTGACATATTTGAGCATACCAGGTGCCCCACAAGAATAGACGGCATCAAACTCCTGGTCCATCTGATCAACGATTGTTGACACATAACCCTTGGTACCATAAGAACCATCGTCTGTTGTAATGGTGACTTGGCCGTACTGCTTCAATTCTTCTTCCAGGATCACAGCTTCTTTATTGGCAAATCCAAGGACAGAATGGACTTCTACTCCCTGCTCATGTAGTTGTTTAGCCACTTGGACCAAGGGAGGCACTCCAATCCCGCCACCGATGATCAAGGCACGTGCCCCTTGACCAAGACCCTTAAGGTCAAAGCCGTTTCCTTGAGGACCCATGACACTGAGGAAGCTACCGACAGGCAAGTGAGAAAAGATGGCTGTCCCTCCCCCTTCTACCCGATAAATGAGGCGACAGGTCTTGCTGTCTGGATCAATCTCTGAGATGGAAATGGGACGACGAAGGAGTTTAGAGTCATCCGGTACACGGATATGGAGAAACTGCCCCGGTAGCATCTGCTCCACCATTTCCCCCTTCAAGACCATTGAAAAAATCCGTGGCGCAATCTCTTCTTGAGCGATTAACTCCATGTCTTCCATCATGATTTTTCCAAACCGTTTTTTACAGCTGTCACTGACCATTGGTTTCCTCTTCTTTCTTCCAGCAAAAAAGACCTCGCAAAAGCAAGGTCCTACAAATGATCAGCTAGACTCGGTCCGCTGATTTTTTTTCTGTCTTTCCTTGCAGGCCTCTCTGGACCCCTTAAAGGTTAAATTTGTCTCATTATATCGCTCTCCTTGTCTCTTGTCAAGTAGAAGCCCGATGGGTCCGCTCATTTCCCATCTGTCTCAGGAGAAAACCCTTCTGGTAGCGGTGGGATATACTGTAAAGCGATGCGATTTTCTGGCTTGCGATCGACCAAGTAGAGAACCAACAAAAAGATCCATTCCAGGGGCTTCATCAGATAGTAAATGACATCCATGGCCCATTTCTTCTTGATATGTTTGGCAAAGGGGTAGCCATAGCGGTCATAATTACGACGCAGGAAGCGATGGAAACGTGGCGTTTTTTCTTCTAGAACCTGCTCAAAGGCATTGGCAATACAGAGCTGGCGATTCACCACAACAGGATGACCATGCCGGACTCCCATCCGTTGGGGCTTGACAACTTTTTCATGGCCACCAGCCGCAACCGTACAGAGATAGTGCTCATCCATGATGAGATTCTGAGGAGGGATCTTTTCCGAGAAGGTCCAATCTGCCGTATTGGTCCAGGCCTTGACCAAGCTATCAGGACGTTGACCAAAGAGCATGAGAACCATGACCAATAGCGCTAACAAGGGGAGGGCAAAGACGACTGCCAACCAAGGCCAGTGTTTGGATTGGTGGAGGATCAGGTGAAAGCGCTGGAGAATTGGATTGTCATAGGCCCTAATGGGATCAGCACCCTCCCACTCCTTCATCCTGGTCCGCAGGAGGCTAATGGAATAAACCAACAAGAAGACCGTGTGACAACCGATGACTTGCACCTGGATGTCAAATACCGCTAACAATACCAATCCCATCAATATCCCACTGATACAAAAGATATTTAAAATTGGGGACAAGGAATTAGCATCCCTATAAGAATAAATGACCAGCGCTAGGAAGGAAATCAATGCCAAAGTAAGAATCGTCGGGAGAGCCTCCGACCAAATCATGGTATGCTTCTGCTCATTGATGAGCTGTTTGGTCCAATCATAATCTGTCAAATCCTTTACTAGATAGATGACGAAGGATTCAAGGATACAGCCAAAGACTCCTATCCAAAGGATTACAAAGTACTTACGATTGTTAACCCTTCGTTTAATTTTTTCCTCTTCTCTCTCATCATAGACACCGACCAGTTCCTTTTCCAATGTCTGGGCCTGAATCGTAGACCAGCGAGAAATAACATACAAAATCACAAAAATATTGGGAACAAAATAACTAACCCCTAGGGCATGAACAAGAATTGTAACACTGTATATTGCGACTCCAAAAATAGCATTCCAGAAACCCAAAGATTGGATATTTCCTCGCAAGCTACCAAGGATTAGAAAGACGTACAAACCAAGAAAGATCAATAAGTTGGTCATAAAGTTAATCTTTAATAGACTGGCTAAAAATTTGATCTCCAGTTCTTGATTCCATTTTCTGTACCAGTGAGCAATTCTTTTCATAAGGCCTCCTAAGCACTATTTGTCATCATTCTATCAAGCTACAATCAATCCTTCAATTCTAAACCTGTTTTATAGGGAAAAATCCTTCTAGAGACTGATACTAGCTAGGATTTTTTGTCAAAAGTATGTTAAAATATAAGCATGAGAATCCAACAATTACATTACATTATCAAAATCGTCGAAACAGGCTCTATGAATGAGGCGTCCAAGCAACTCTTCATCACCCAGCCAAGTTTGTCCAATGCTGTGCGGGACTTGGAAAAAGAAATGGGAATTGATATCTTCATCCGTAATCCCAAAGGAATCACTTTGACCAAGGATGGGATGGAGTTCCTTTCTTATGCCCGTCAAGTCGTCGAGCAGACCCAACTCCTAGAAGAACGCTATAAAAATCCAGTAGCCAATAGGGAGCTCTTTAGCGTATCCTCCCAGCACTATGCCTTCGTAGTCGAAGCCTTCGTCTCTCTCCTCAAGAAAAGCGACATGGAGAAATATGAACTCTTCCTACGGGAGACCAGAACCTGGGAAATCATCGATGACGTCAAGAACTTCCGTAGTGAGATCGGTGTCCTCTTCCTCAATGGGTACAACCGGGATGTCCTTTCTAAAATGCTGGATGACAGCCACCTTAAGGCAACCCACCTCTTCACTGCCCAACCTCATATCTTCGTCAGCAAGACTAACCCTCTAGCTAACAAAGAGGTGGTGAAATTAGAAGATCTAGAGGACTTCCCTTATCTCAGCTATGACCAAGGGACCCACAACTCCTTCTACTTCTCAGAAGAGATCCTCTCCCAAGAGCATCACAAGAAGTCCATCGTCGTCAGTGACCGTGCCACCCTCTTCAATCTCTTGATTGGTCTGGACGGCTACACCATTGCGACCGGTATCCTTAACAGCAACCTCAATGGAGACAATATCGTTTCCATCCCGCTAGATATCGATGACCCAATCGAGCTGGTCTACATCCAACACGAAAAAGCTAGCCTCTCTAAGATGGGTGAGAAATTTATCGAATACTTACTTGAGGAAGTCCAGTTTGATAAATAAGAACTAACTAGCTACACAAGCACAATAAAACACCTGAAACAAGTGGATTTCCACTTCTCTCAGGTGTTCTTTTATTGTCTTAATTTCGAAAATACTTCCCCAATCTTCCCTTCGATAACCAGGTCTGCCTCTTTGTCCTGGGGAATGCTGGTTTTATTAATGACGACCAGCTTCTTCCCTTGGAAATACTGGATCAAGCTGGCTGCTGGGTAGACGACGAGGGAGGTACCACCGATGATCAGGAGATCCGCCTCTTGGATAGCTTTGGCTGCTTGGCTAAAGACCTCCATATCGAGGGGTTCCTCATAGAGGGTCACATCCGGCTTGACCACCTTACCACAATCGAGACAGTGTGGAACAGGACCTTCTAAAGCTAGAAAGGACTCTAAATCATAAAAGCGCTGGCAACCTGTACAGTAATTACGGTCGGCACTACCATGGAGTTTCAAGACTTTCTTAGACCCCGCCATTTCATGGAGACTATCAATATTTTGCGTCACCACTGCCTTGAGCTTCCCTGTCTGCTCCAGCCGAGCCAGATAACGATGGGCCGCATTGGGCTTGGCATCTGGATAGATCAGGTATTTCTTATAAAAGTCGAAAAAGTCCTCTGGATAGCGCTCAAACATGGTATGAGAGACCAGTTGCTCAGCCGTAAAATGCCGACCTAAGGTGACACTATAGACCCCATCTGAGCTACGAAAGTCAGGAATATTGGACTCCGTGGACACTCCTGCCCCACCGAAAAAGACGATCCGTTGACTATGATCAATAACCTCTTGCAATTCTTTCAATTTATCCATCTCATACTCCTTACAAAAGAGCCTCGATAGCAGCATTGGCCTGGTCGAAATAAAAAGGTTCTCTCTGATAAACAATCCCCGTCTCCTGGGCCAAGCTCACTAAGAGCTCCATAAAATGCTGGGAAGAGAAACCAGTCGTCCGGTGCAATTCTTCCTCATCAAAGGGTTTGATCAAGTGGGCCAAAGGATTGCGAACAGATTTTTCCAACTCCCGCAGTTGCTTAGCTGCATCTTTGGTGGAATCCGGCAAGTCCAAGAGTATGATCAACTCCGTCAAACTGGACGAATTGACTGCACTCTCGCTATGGAAATTCTGCAAGGCTGGATTGTCAGATGCCCGGATCTTGTCAAACTTCCAATGGTCATAGCTGGACTCCTTGGAGTTGTGAATGTAGTCTGCAATATCAGGGATCTGCATCTCAATCAAGCGCATAAAAATTCGGTAAATAGCGGGACTCACCGCACGAATAAAGTCGATAATCTGATCGTTGCGGAGCTTGGCCTCTAAATCGTACAGATAGTTAGCCAGTTGCTCCTCTTCTGGGTCCTCATGCCAAAAAAGCTGAAAACCTGTTGTATCTAGCAAGTCGGTTCTCAACTTTTGGTTCATGATCGGTTGGATATTGAGCTCTCGACGCTCGGTCATTAACTGCAATAAGGTCAAGACCAGCTCCGGAACTTCCTTCTGCTTCTTAGCAGAGCGTAGGGCCCGACTATACTGGTAGGTCTGCAGGTCGTAGAGCCACTCATCATGAAGGTATTCTGTCATTAGTCTGCGATCAAGGTCTCAAGACCAACTTTCATCATATCAGTGAAAGTATTTTGACGTTCTTCAGCAGTCGTGTCCTCATCTGGATTAACCAAACTGTCTGAAATCGTCATGATGGCAAGGGCATCCACATGATGCTGAGCCGCCAAATAGTAAAGAGCTGCTGCTTCCATTTCCACAGCTTTGATGCCCCATTTACCAAGCTCTAAGTTCTTTTCACCATAGTTTGAATAGAAGACATCAGATGACAAGACATTGCCGACGTGAGTGGTCATACCAAGGTCTTTGGCAATGTGGTAGGCTTTATCTAGCAAATCAAAGCTAGCGATTTGTGGGAAATCGTATTGAGGCCAATCGTTGCGGATGATGTTTGAGTTGGTTGCGGCAGCTTGCGCCAAGACCAATTCACGAACGTGGACATCGCCATTCAAAGAACCAGCCGTTCCCACACGGATCAATTTCTTCACGCCGTAGTCTACGATCAACTCACGTGCATAGATAGAGATGGATGGCATCCCCATTCCAGTTCCCATAACAGATACACGATGACCTTTGTAGGTACCCGTGTAACCAAACATGTTTCGAACTTCGTTGAAGCAAACAGCGTCTTCTAAAAAGTTCTCAGCGATAAATTTCGCACGAAGAGGATCTCCAGGAAGGAGAATTTTATCAGCAATTTCACCTTGCTTAGCAGCAATATGGATAGACATAATTAAGATATAAAGGGCGACAGAGAACAAAGTAAAAATAGGAAACTGACGACGCATCGTAGATGCTAGACAGTTTATCTTTTTTACACAGTTCTCCGCCCGTATTCAATTCAGCGAATACGGTTAACCCATCCTTTCTTTTTTTATTGAGTAATTAGAAAAGCTTTCCGCTCGTGTTCAAATCAGAACACATGCTCTACCTTTCTGTGTGTATTTTGTTTAGAAAAGCTTTCTGCTCGTGTTCATAGAGAACACACGTTCTAGCTTCTTGTTTTTTTCTTATAGGTCAGGCC
The DNA here is from genome assembly GCF_001069335.1 of Streptococcus sp. 1171_SSPC. Lineage (NCBI taxonomy): Bacteria > Bacillati > Bacillota > Bacilli > Lactobacillales > Streptococcaceae > Streptococcus > Streptococcus sp. 1171_SSPC. The sequence continues at coordinate 72,494 of NZ_JWAK01000015.1, read as the reverse complement.
TCAGATTCTATTTGAACCCCAGACTAACCTGCCCTATTGCGTATACATCAATTATACCATAAGAAGATAGGATTCATCTAGCTTGTAGGGTAAATCCCCTCCATAAAAAGCTCCTGAATCTTATCTACTTGAAGACTCCTTTAATTTTCTCCCCATCATACGATCCAATCTTTGGGACAAACCAGCAGTTAGAAAGGCTGTTAGTAAAAGGTAAGGCAGCGCATCTAATCCTTGACCTGTAAAGCCAATCACCAAACCTGTTGCAGAAAAGGGAGCCTTTAAGGTCACGGTCAAAAAGCAAACAGCGCCAATAAGTAAGATGGTAGATGGACTCTCAAGTCCAAAAGCTAGAGTGAAAAATGCCGCTCCTGCCATCCCCAAGGCAAAGGAAGGCGTCAAAGTCCCTCCATAAGCTCCCGCCCAGAGAGTAAGCAAAACGACAAGTGCCTTTAGGACAAACAAGAGAAATGCCGTCTTCCATGAAATTCCATTGATGACCTCTTGAGCTACCATTCGTCCATTTCCAAGAAGGTGGGGCAGTTTCTGAGCTAGGCCAGCTAAGAAAAGAAATGCAAGTGGAAGAGTCATGAGAATACGCTTGTCTTTAATCCGATGAGCAGTAACTTGCTTGGTCAATCGCGCAAATCCAAAGGCTAGGGGCGTTAAGACCAAGACTAAGATTGGCATCAACCACAACACCTGTAGTGACCAAGTCGTAACCGGCAGCTTGTAGAGTGCATGATCTGAAATCACCCAACCTGCCGTATAAGCAGCCACATATGTGGAAATCCCTGCCAAGAAAAAGCGTTTAAGTAAAAATGCAATGCCTAAGGTTTCAAAAATAAAAAACACACTCGTTAATGGGACTTGGTAAACCGCAGCCAATCCTGCTCCCGCCCCACAAGCGATCAAAAAAACACGATCTGCCAGCGTCAGGCCAAAACCTTTCGCAAGACGACCTGCCAACAAGGCCCCGGTCTCTCGGGGCGCTCCTTCCTTGCCGATCGGTGCTCCTCCTCCAACAGCCACAATTTGCCAGCTAGAATGGAGCAATTGTCTCCAGAAATGAAGGGAAAGACGGGAATCTTCCTCATTCATCTGCCCCTTGATGGAGAGAAGCTTCCCCTTTCGTTGCAAAGAATACCAGACTAAGGCTGAAGTAAGACCTACAATTAGTAAATTGATTCCTATCCGATAAGGGGGAACTCCATCCGTCAAAAAACTAGACTCATGCTCGGAGTGACCAAATACTAGCCCTTCAACAAATTCCAGAAGATCATGAAGAATAATACCTGCAAAACCCGAAACAAGCCCTAGCAGACAAGCTGCTAGGACTATTCTCAGTTTATAGGGAATTGCTTGGATGATTCTCACAATTCTTTCCATCTTTTTTACAATTCAGCAAGAATCGCTTTCAGCAATCCTTTGAAGTCTCCTTTGACGCGCTCAGTCACTTCGACTACTTCTTCGTGGTTGAGCTCTTCTTGGAAACCAGCCGCAAAGTTAGTAATACATGAAATACCAAGAACCTTCAAGCCAGAATGAGCCGCAATAATGACTTCAGGAACAGTTGACATACCGACAGCATCTGCACCAAGTGTCTTATACGCACGGATTTCAGCTGGGGTTTCGTAGGTAGGACCTGTCACACCGATATAAACCCCATCATCCAGTTTAATGCCCAATTTGTCTGCTACTTGATGAGCAGTCTCACGGTATTCTGGAGTGTAAGCTTTCGACATATCAGGGAAACGTGGACCAAAGTCATCCAAGTTTTCACCGATCAATGGGTTTTGACCTGTCATATTGATGTGGTCAGTAATAGCCATCAAGGTACCAGGACCGAAGCCGATACCTCCAGCAGCGTTGGTTACAAGCACTCCTTCACATCCCAAAACTTTCATGACACGAACTGGGAAAGTCACCACTTCCAATGGGTTTCCTTCGTAGAAGTGGAAACGACCTTGAAGAGCCAAGACTTTGCGTCCAGCAAGATCACCATAAACCAATTTACCAGCGTGTCCGACGACTGTTGATTGACCCCAGTTTGGAATGTCAGCATAGTCTACTACGACTGCATTTTCGATTTCTTCAGCCAATTCTCCAAGACCTGATCCAAGGATCAAACCGAACTCAGGAGCTTCGATTCCTTTGCCCTTCAAAAATGCTGCTGTTTCATTGATTTTTGCTACTAATGTCATTGTGTATCTCCTTTTATTTCTTAAGTAATCTACCAATTTTGTCAAAGGTATTAGCGTTACGAATAGTGATCTGGCGATAGAAAGGCATCTTCATCAGATGTTTGTGGTAGGCGGTTTTAGCGTAGCTGTCTTCTGAGAATTTCCCCCAGAAAACCGCTGATTTGCCAAAGTGAAGCACCTCATCTCCTAGCTTCAAAGCAAGCAACTTCTCTTCTACAGATTCCCTATCCAAGCCCTCCGTATAAAAGAGCACGTCCTTTCGAGCCATTTCTTCTGTCCACCATTCCGGTAACCGCGCACATTCCTCTTCGTAGTCTTGACGACTCAGGAGAGAAAAGCGCTGAATGAAGGGATAGGCTTTCTCAAAGAAAGTCGACAGGCACTCCACTAACTGAGAGCGAGAAAGATCTGTCGTAAAGAAGATATTGCCACTATTGATGTAGGTTTCCACCTGGCTGAGGCCCAGCTCGGTCAATTGCTGACGCAGATCCGCCATGACCACCTTATTCTTGCCGCCAACATTGATTCCTCTTACGAGTAAAGCAAAACGCATCATCTTATACTAATTTATCTAAGAAGCTTTCACCGATCATGGCTTTCTCAACACCGAAGTTGTCCGCCACTGTAGCTGAGATATCTGCAAAGTGTCCAACTGGGAGCAAGCCACTTCCTTTGAAGGATGGGCTGTAAGCCAAGAATGGGATGTATTCACGCGTATGGTCTGTGCCAGCGTAAGTTGGGTCATTTCCGTGGTCAGCCGTAATCATCAGGAGATCGTCTTCTTTCATTGCAGCGATGATTTCTGGTAAGCGCTCATCGAACTCATGCAAGCAATCACGGTAACCATGTGGATCACGACGGTGACCGTAAAGAGCATCGAAGTCCACCAAGTTAGTGAATGAGAAACCATGTTTGAATTCTTCAGATTTCATTGCTTTGATCAAGTTGTCAATACCGTGGCTGTTTGATTTGTTGTGGCCCATATCGTGGTTGATACCAGCACCGTTGAAGATATCGTTGATCTTACCAACTGCATAGGTATCGATGCCTGCTTCGTTCAATTTGTCCAAAACAGTTGGAGCAAATGGTGAAACAGCCAAGTCACGACGGTTAGCCGTACGAGTGAAGTTTCCAGGGTCACCAACGTAAGGACGGGCAATGATACGACCTAGAAGAGCTGGACGTTCCAAAGTGATGGAACGAGCATATTCACAGATACGGTAAAGTTCATCCAAAGGAATGATGTCTTCGTGAGCTGCGATTTGAAGAACAGGGTCAGCTGATGTATAGATGATCAACTCGCCAGTTTCCATTTGGCGTGGTCCGAAGTCATCGATAACAGCTGTACCAGAATAAGGTTTGTTGGCTTCGCGGATGACCTTGCGACCTGAGAATTCTTCGATTTTTGTCAAGATTTCTTCTGGGAATCCATTCCAGAAAGTATCAAAGGGTTCTGTAATATTAAGACCCATGATTTCCCAGTGACCTGTCATGGTATCTTTTCCAAGAGAGACTTCTTCTAACTTCGTTGCGTAACCAGTTGGATTGCTCTCAGCTGGAACAGTCTTCAAGGCTTGTTCACGAGGAATATTTCCAAGACCAAGTTTTGCCATGTTTGGCACATTCAAACCAACTGCTTTTGAGATGTGTCCAAGTGTGTCAGATGCACCATCAGGTACACCAGCATTGACAAAGTTATTAGCATCTGGAGCTGCTCCGATCCCTACTGAATCCAAAACCACTAAATGCATACGATTAAATTTTGGCATATTGAATGTCTCCTTTATCATTTAAACTGAATACAGTATAACACAATTTTTTGAAAATGTAACGCTTTCATATAAAATTTTATAAATAAGTTCTATATCCTTAGAAAAAAGGACAAAATGCCCTTCTTTAAAGTGATTTGCTAATGATTTTTGGACCTTCCGGTGTCCCTACGATGACTTTAGAAACCATTCCTAAAAAGAGACCATGGTCAACAACACCGACAGTCCGGTCCAACTCTTCTGCCAAGGCTTCAGCGTCTGGGATCACTTTCAAATCCAAATCGATGATAAAGTTCCCTTGGTCGGTCACAAAGCGCTGGCCATCTTTTTCACGATAAGCTGGAGAATAGCCCTTCTTTTCAAAATGACGGAAAAGATTCTCTGCTCCGTATTGAACGACTTCCACTGGCAGTTTAAAGGCACCAAGTGTCTCCACTTGTTTTGACTCATCGACAATCCAGATGCAGTCTTTTGAGTTGGTTGCAACGATTTTCTCCATCAAGAGGGCACCGCCTCCACCTTTGATTCCGTTCAAAGCTGGGTCTACTTCATCCGCACCATCTACGGTCAAATCCACTACTTCGACATCGTCAATCGCTTTTAGAGGAATACCCAAACCTTCAGCCTGTTCATAGGTCACGCTTGAGGTCGTTACAGCTGTAATCTGCAAACCTTCTTCCTTGATACGACGTCCCAATTCAGCCACAAAATAATAAGCAGTTGACCCTGTACCGAGACCGACAATCATGCCGTCTTTGACAAACTCAGCCGCCTTAATGCCTACCTGTTCTTTTAGGTTTACCATCTTAGACCTCCATTTCTATTCATATTTAGTATAGCATATTGGCGGACAGATTTCACTACTTAACTGAAAACCTTTTCACCTCCACCTTCTAAAAGCAAAATCTTGCCCCTCTTGCTAGTTTACGATAGAATAGAAGAGAATACAGGAAAAGAGAAGATACATGATTACTAGAGAATTTGATACCATCGCTGCGATCTCGACTCCACTCGGTGAAGGGGCTATCGGGATTGTCCGCTTGAGTGGAACAGACAGCTTTAAAATCGCACAAAAGATCTTCAAGGGTAAAGACTTGACCAGCGTGGCTAGCCATACCCTCAACTACGGCCATATCGTGGATCCAGATAAGGATGAGATCCTCGACGAAGTTATGATCGGAGCTATGCGTTCACCAAAGACCTTCACTCGCGAAGACATCATCGAGATCAATACCCACGGTGGGATTGCTGTGACCAATGAAATCCTGCAATTGGTGATCCGCGAAGGTGCTCGATTAGCTGAGCCAGGTGAATTTACCAAGCGGGCCTTCCTTAATGGTCGTGTCGATTTGACCCAGGCTGAGGCGGTCATGGATATTATCCGCGCCAAGACTGACAAGGCTATGAACATCGCTGTCAAACAGTTGGATGGATCCCTATCTGACCTCATCAACAACACGCGCCAAGAGATCCTCAATACCCTGGCTCAGGTCGAAGTCAACATCGACTATCCAGAGTACGACGATGTCGAGGAAGCAACGACTGAGATCATCCGTGAGAAGACCACTGAGTTTGAAGCCCTCTTGACCAATCTCCTCAAGACAGCTCGCCGGGGCAAGATCCTCCGCGAAGGGATCTCTACTGCTATCATCGGCCGGCCAAACGTCGGCAAGTCTAGCCTTCTCAACAACCTCCTGCGTGAGGAAAAAGCCATCGTGACTGATATTGAAGGGACAACCCGGGACGTCATCGAGGAATACGTCAACATCAACGGTGTGCCCCTCAAGCTGGTCGATACGGCTGGGATCCGCGAGACCGAGGACATCGTCGAACGCATCGGAGTGGAGCGCTCTCGCAAAGCCCTTAAAGAAGCCGACTTGGTCCTTCTGGTCCTCAATGCAAGTGAACCTTTGACCGATCAGGATCGCCAGTTGCTGGAAATTTCCCAAGATAGCAACCGCATCATCCTCCTCAACAAGGTCGATCTCCCGCAGCAAATCGAGTTGGACGAGATTCCTGCTGATCATATCAAAATTTCTGTCCTGAAAAACCAAAATATCAACCAGATCGAAGACCGGATTAACGCCCTCTTCTTCGAAAATGCTGGCCTGGTCGAGCAAGATGCTACTTATCTCTCAAATGCCCGCCACATCTCTCTCATTGAGAAAGCCGTTGAAAGCCTCCAAGCAGTCAATGAAGGCTTGGCTATGGGCATGCCAGTGGACTTACTCCAAGTCGATCTGACCCGTACTTGGGAAATCCTTGGAGAGATCACAGGAGACGCTGCTCCAGACGAGCTCATCACCCAACTCTTCAGCCAGTTCTGTCTTGGAAAATAAGATTCAAAAAAATCGTATGTTTGAAACATACGATTTTTCTATTCTTAATTTCCTTGGTCCAGACTTTGGACGGTGAGGTAGGCTTGGTAGACCAAGAAGAGTCCTACTGCTGTCAAGAATGGAATAGCGAGAGGGAGTTCTGTCTCGATTTGGCCAAATGGTGAATTGCCGACAAAGTGAAGGCCAAAACCAGATACAAAATAGAACCAACCCGTCAGCATCAACTCCTTGCGACCTTTTGTCGCTTGAACGATCAAGAACAGACCCACCATGAAGAGGGCTGTGTAGACCCAGTGTGATACGACCCCATTCATGATCCGACCTAGGATACCAGATACTGCGTATGAGAAGCCTTCTGGCATGTCTTGACGGATATAGGCAAAGTCCTCCACAATCTGGAAACCAAGACCAGATGCAATCGCTAAAAGGAAGATGGATTTGATCCGACGTACATTGAACAAGTAGAGGACAAAGAAGATCGGAATCAACTTGAAGGGTTCCTCAAAGAGTGGTCCTGCGATGGCACTCTCATACTGGTTCCAAAAATCGCTATTTGGCGCTACCGCTTGAATTATCTCATGGAAATAGGTATTGGCAAAACTTGACAGCCAACCTGCGATAAATCCCCCACCTAGGAGAGAAAAAAGAACCGGAATCCAAGACAACTTCCACTTCTTGGCGAAATGAAAGAGAGCCCAAACAGCAGGAATAGCATATACTAGGAGCAAGAGGACAGAGATACCAATAATCCCATACTGACTGCCTGTCATCCAACCAGCTGTGATAGACTGCGTCTCATAGGCCAGACCAATCGAGAGCAAGAACAAAAATAGAAACAAAATCGATTTGCGTTTCATAAAAAACCTTTCTTTAAAACAATTAAAAAGGCTGGAATCCCAGTCTTTTTGTCTATATGGATATTGTAACAATAAAAGCTTAAAAAAACAATAAATGGATACGGGTAATAGAGATTGCTGGTGACTGCAAATTATTGAAGGCATTTTGGGACCATTCAAAACAACAGAGCTCTAGAACTAGGAAACATTAATACTATCACTCCACACATCCCACGTAGATAATTTCCCTTATGTTTTTTAATATTCTTCAAAACTATATCTTGTACAATTTATTTAATCTTTCTAGCTCTGATACATTCATACACACTTCTACTCCAGTAACTACTCCCTTACTATAAATAATTCCACAAGAAAACACAATCCTATCCGTACTCAAAAAATTTGACAATACTACAAATGATTCCAAAACATAATCCTCTATAGTAATAAAACAATTATTTTCATCTTTAAAAAACTTTATAAATCCAATATCCTCACACCTATCACGAAAATAAAACCTAAGTGATTTTAAGTAATAATCAAAAAACACATCATTTTCCATAGAACCCCCCTTCATTTTTAAAATATTCTGTTATATCATACAAAAAATAAATTTTGGGAGCAGTCGAAACAACACAGCTCTAAAACTCACTCAACCTCCTCAACTTCCATTTCCTCGCATTCAGTTGTACAGTTACTTAAATCTTGAGAGTACAAAAACCAACTCCAGAAACAGCCTTACCGATACTAGGTTAAATAGAAAATGATTTCATATTTTTCTCCTTCGGTCTACTGGCAAATCCTTTCTCCGACGTAAAATGGTTACTTCGCTGACAGGGATTTTTCCTGATGCATACGTGATAAGACCATACTTATCATCCATCAATTCCGCACCATCTGCTATATTGTTTTCATTTAAAAATTCTTTATCAGAAACTAATATTCGCACATAAGAATCGGGTGCTGTAAAATCATCATCTCCACGCTTGTGACCAGCTATTTCAAATTCCTGACCTTTATACAAAACACGATCATAAACCGAATACCTCTGACTAACCTCACTATAAGGCACAAGCTTCCCGTATACGCCTTCTCCGGCATCATCTACATAGGAACTATAGGGAACGTAGCCTTCTTTCAACATTGCCGGATCTTTTGAAAGAAGAATATAGTCATTTATATAATTCACAAAATTCGAGTATACTTTGTTTTGGTAAACTAGATATTCTTTATCCATTTTATCCCTCCACGTATTCCATTATAGCACAAAAAGAGAGCGTTCCCGCTCCCTTTATTACTCCGGCAATTCCACCTTCAAGCTCATATCTGTTGGTTGTAACACTTTCTGAACAGCTGCGAGAAAGGCCAATCCATTATCAGATGGAGAGTATTGGAAAGTAATTTGGATGATTTTTTTGTCAAACTTATCACCGTATCGCTCCACATACTGCTTGCTTTCGAGGAAGTGAATACAATTGTTGATTTTTTCCTGCAGAATTTCCAGATGGACTGCTTCTATCTCTTCCTCCCAGCCAACTGGATCCACCAGAAGAAGTCCTAAATGACTATCAACAACACCAATAGCATCAAGTTCAGTTGGTTTGAGCTCTGAGGAAATTGCTTTTTGTATCAGTTCTTCAAATTCTTGATTGGAAAACAACCGTTTAATAGATGATGGATTTACTAAAATCCGAACTGGTGAAGATCTAAAATAATTTTGTCCGGCTACTTTCTTACTTTCTTTTGTCACCCATTCTCCAGTTTGTAAGAATAGTTCAACCTCATAAGCATCCTGTTCTGACCTTAAAGCCTTGTCCACTAATTCTTTACTAACTGGATAAGTAACTTCTCTATCTTGGAAACCTCCTGTCATCCAGGACATTGTATAATTGCCATTTTCTTCAGTTATAATGAATCCATTCCCCTTTATCTGATTCATTTAAAAATAAACCCTTTCTATTTTCCCCATAAGCTATTTCAATGGCGATACATAATCATCTGGAAGTTTGCCTCTCCAGTCAATCCATTTCCGTTCAGCAAGTGGAATTAATCTTTCAAGCTCTTCCTGAGTAAATAATTCCCAACTCTTAGGACTAGCTATTAAAGGAGTTAAGCCTTTTAATACAAATTGTTTCTCACTAGCTTTCTTCTCTTCTTCCGTCGGTGGCCAACAATTGTGTTTAATCTTCCAAGAAATTTCGAGTAGCGATCTCTCTCCACTATCTAATAGAGAGAATAATTCTTGGGGTAATTCATAAACCACTAACCAAGAAGCTACAGTTCCCTCTTCTGAAACTAAATAATATTTATCCTCATTTTTCCAGATGGATTTCCCATATCCTTCAACCTCTTCAAACTGGATAACATCTTCCCATTCTAGGTTTGTTGGTTTCATTTTATATCTCCTAATGCAAGTTTATCTATCAACCAAAATATCATAAAATTCAGATTTCGTTTATTATTCTTTAGTAAGCCGGACCATCTTTTATCCATTTTCTAGTTTCTAAATCCACATCAAAATAGAAATCACTTCGACCAGATTTATCAAAACAATCCTCTTTAAGAGCCTCGCATACAATTCTCAGTTTCTTCTTACTTATCTCAGAAATATATAGCATAGTAAATCCTGCAGGAGATTCAATTTTGTCGATTTTCTCACCTTCTAAATTATAAACCTCTAGTTGTGATGGAACGTCAAAATCGCTGGATGAGCGAAATATGCTCAAGATACGCTGATATTTAGGACTAAAGCGAAGACAATGTAAATGATGAAAACTAACCTGATGCTTCCCATTATGATTCCAATCTAGGGTTCCTTCTAGTAGATTTTGTTGCCCTAACCATTTTCCTTCTAAACTAAAGTAGAAAATGGATTTGCTTACAAAGTTTTCTCCACTATAGACAATTATAATATTTTCATCTTTATGATATTCCGCATGAATGATATCTGGTAATTCTATCTTTATTTCACTACCATCCCACTCCCAAGTGAGCATCTGTTCACTGTAATCAATTTTCATCACCCTTCTCCTACTCTAACTCAGATAAATTCGATCTGAATTGTTTGCTCCGTCATCATGGAGTTCACTTCCTCGACAAGTTTATCTATCTCGTTCTGTGTGATAGGAATGTGGTTGTAAGGTGGCTCCCAATTCTGTATGCTTGACCTATATACAATAAAGCTACCATCAGTCAGCAACTCTCCCTCTTCTTTTAAAACATAGCCATTTTCATAGTCAAATGTGATGATAGACCTTGTACCAGAAATTTTCATTCTACTCCCTTTTCTTTATCCCTTTCAGACTAAACTTGTAGAGCACTCATAATCTTTTAATTTGGTATTCCAAAATGATAGGACTACCTTAAAAATCAATGTTCTCATTTTCCACTATTATACCATACAAGCACTTTCCCCAAGATCCATCCTTCCATAAACCAATAAAAAAACACTGAATCGGCACTGCACCCATAAAATGAGACACAAGAAAACACTCCTGTTGAAATCTGGTAAACTAGAAACAGGAGTGTTTTGTTATGGTCAAAAAAGCATATTCGGTAGAAACTAAGCTAGCCTGTATCGAAATGAAGAAGGCGGGTAAATCAAATAAGGTTATCATGGATACCCTCGGTATCAAAAATGCTAGTCAGGTCAAGACCTGGTGGCGTTGGTATCAGAATGATGAATTGTACCGTTTCCACCAACCTGTGGGGAAACAATATACTTATGGTAAAGGAATGAAACAATTATCTGAAGTCGAACAGTTACGTTTGCAGGTGGAATTACTAAAAAAGTATCAGAGCTTGGTAAGAAAATCGACAAAGTAAGTCTTATCAAGCTAGCAGAAGAGTATAAGAAAACGTGCCCTGTATCTATTATTTTAGAGTGTTTCGGAGTCAAACGCTCCACCTTTTATCGCTGGAAACAGGAGTGTAAGAATTCTCAGAAAAGAGACGAAATAGCAGATAAAATCGAACAACTCTGTATGGCAAATCGCTTTATTTACGGCTATCGAACCATCACTCGCTTACTAAAGAAAGTTTATAACCTCGTCGTTAATCGCAAGAAGGTCTATCGTATCATGAAGGAAAAGGGCTGCCTTTGCCGTGTCCGTCCCAAGAAGGGACCTAAATTAGGGAAGCCTTACCATGTGACAGACAATAAGCTGGATCGTGATTTTCAGGCAGACAAGCCTATGGAGAAGCTTGTCACAGACATCACCTACCTCTACTTTGGAAACTGTAGACTTTATCTATCTTCGATCATGGATCTCTATAATCGAGAAATTGTAGCTTATAGCATCTCCGAGTGTCAAGATACGGACTTTGTACTCGACACACTTCATCAACTTGAGCTACCTCAAGGAGCACTTTTACACAGCGACCAGGGATCTGTTTATACCTCAAAAGCCTACTATCAGGCTTGTACAGAAAAAGGCATCACCCGCTCCATGTCCCGAAAAGGAACACCAGCAGATAATGCCTGTATCGAATGGTTTCATTCCATCCTAAAGTCTGAAACCTTCTATCTCCATAAGTGGAGAAACCTAACTAAAGATAGTATAACAGATATTGTTAAAAATTACATCATATTTTATAATGAAACTAGAATTCAACAGAGATTAAATGACCAGTCTCCTGTAGAGTACAGAAAACTGGTCGCATAAGAGGTTTTTTCTCTTGTCCCATTATTGGGGTGCAGTGCCATCTTCAGTGTTTTCTTTTCTATTTCTGTCCCCTGCTGGAATCGAACCAGCAACTACTCCTTAGGAGGGAGTTGTTATATCCATTGAACTAAGGGGACCTATAAAAAAAGAAGCGAGATTACTCCCGCCTCCTTGTTCGTCTTAACGACGGATTTCTTTAATACGAGCTGCTTTACCTTGCAATGCACGAAGGTAGTACAATTTAGCACGACGTACTTTACCGTAACGTACAACTTCAATCTTTTCTACACGTGGAGTGTGTACTGGGAATGTACGTTCAACACCGACACCGTTAGAGATTTTACGAACAGTGTACATTTCAGTGTGTCCTTGACCTTTACGAGCGATAACAACGCCTTCAAAGATCTGGATACGTTCACGAGATCCTTCGACAACTTTCGCGTGTACACGAACAGTGTCACCAGGACGGAATGCAGGGATATCAGTACGAAGTTGACCTTCAGTCAAGCTTTGGATTAATGGATTCATTTTATTCTCCTATCTTCGTCAATCTTGAGGGTTACTCCCTCAGCGGATAAACTGTATTTTTGTGCTTCCATTACGCACAAAGTTTATAATACCAAAAGAATATCCGTTTGTAAAGGATTATTGCAACTTTTTCGCAACTTTTTGTCCACCATAGATAGACAGGGCTGGAAAGAGACGCGTAGCTACCAGACAGACCAGGAGAAAGGCTGGCCAATGCTGGAAACCAAAGACCTCACACCCGATCAAGATAGGGCCAATCGTCGTCGAGGTTGCCCCAGCAAAGACTGCCGCATAGCCCAAGGCCGCTACCAGATAAACCGGAAGTCCAAAGAAAGGAGCTAGCCAGACACCTAGACTGGCCCCGATAGAAAAGAGCGGGGTCACTTCTCCTCCCTTATAGCCTGCAGCAATGGTCGTCACCGTGAAGAGGAGCTTGAGGCTCCAGTCTGCCCCAGTGATCAAACTCTTCCCATCAGCAACAGTAAAGCTTTGAGAAATCAGGTTGGTCCCCAGTCCCGTGTAGCGACCTGTCCCAATCAGATACAAGAGAATACTCAGACCGAGACCGACCACTCCAATCCTCACATAGGGATTGACAAAGGCTTGGGCAAATCTTTGTTTAAAGGTGCTTAAGAGATAGGCAAAGAGCTTGCCTGTCAGACCAAATATGATCCCCAAGAGGAGTAACTGCAAAAATACTTGTGGGGATAGGGAGAGCTTGTCAGAAATGACCTGGGTGAACTTCTCTAGACCCAAGCTGTGAGAGGTCCAACTAGCAACAAAGGCTGCGATGGTCGCAGGATAGAGAGCCCGCCACTCCAGTCTCCCAACCACTAGGACTTCCATAGCAAAGAAGATAGCAGCTAGAGGGGTCTGAAAGAGCCCGCCGAAGCCAGCGGCCATCCCAGTGACCAAATAGACCCGCGAAGCGTATGGGCCAAGCCAGTCTCTTCGAAGAGCATGGGCGACAGTTCCCCCAAGCTGGACGGCCACTCCTTCTCGACCAGCAGATCCACCAAAGAGATGGGTCAACCAAGTAGAAAGGATGGTCAAAGGAATCAAGCGCTTGGGAATGTCCTTCTCCCTTCCCTCTCCCACTTCAAAGAGAAGCTCCATCCCTTTTTGACTCTTGCCTCCATAGGTGCGATTGAGATAGGTGATCAAGATACCTGCTAGAGCCAGAAAGGGTAAGAGATAGAGAAGGTAATCCGTACGAACTTCTCCAATCCCGATCAAGACACGCCCAAAGAGGGTATCAATCACCCCGACGATCCCCCCAATCATGAGAGCGTCTAGGGTATATACTAAGGTTCTTTTACTTATCGTCATCTCAAGCACCCTCATCCCCATCTAGTTGATCGGCCTGGTAGCCTCTGGAGCGCTTCATCAAATCACGATAGGTCGCAAGGATGGTCTCTTCATAGCGCTTGTCCTGGACCAATCCAGCGACATTGGCTAAGACCTCATCTTCTCTGGCCCTATCCAAGACAGGATTTTGATGGGTTTCTTTGTACCGAATGACATCTTCTACACAGTGCATCCGGCGTTCCAATAAATGGACCAATTCTTTATCGATGCTATCAATCTCTTGGCGAATCTTCTCTAATTCCATACTGGTCTCCTCACCTTTTGCTACCCATTTTATCAAAAATCGAGCTATCTTACTAGCCCTATCCAGCTGTTGAACGTTTTCAACCACAAAAAAAGTGCCTGCCACATGCAAACACTTTTCTTAGCTATGGTTTAGCCTACTTTTGCTACGACTTCTTCTGCAAAAGCTTCTAATTTTTCAATATCTTCATCTTCAGCTGACAAGTCTACCTTGACGCACTCAGAACCTTTAACCGCACCAGTTGCTGCAAAGACACGATCAAAGTCATCGACTGCCTTACAGAACTCGTCGTAGAAGGTATCACCTGATCCAACAACACCGTAGATTTTACCATTCAAGTCAAGACCAGCTAAGTCTTCATAAAAGTCTACGATTTCGTCAGGAAGCTCCCCATCACCGTAGGTATAGGTCGCTACGACTGCAATATCAGCTTCAAGAAAGTCCTCTGCGTCTACTGTTGTACATTCGTCGACTTCTACTTCGACACCAAGATCACGAAACTTATCTGCTACGATATCAGCAATCTCTTCTGTATTTCCTGTCATACTTGCAAAAACAATCTTTGCTAATGTCATAATTCCCTCCAAATAATAATCTTATGACATTATACCACTTTCGCGCGCATTTTGCATAGGGAAGTACTGGGTGCCTTGTATTGTTCGGAAATTCGTCACCAGATGACCAGTCGACCTTTTCCTTTTCCAAACGCCCGGCTTATGCTAAAATTGAAAGAGAACTAAATGAGGTACTATATGCAGATTACACAGGACATTATAGAGAAAATCAACCAATACGATACCATTATCCTTCACCGTCATATGAATCCCGATCCGGATGCTATTGGGAGTCAGGTCGGCCTGAAAGAAATCATCCAGACCAACTTCCCAGATAAAAGAGTCCTAGCAACCGGTTTTAATGAGCCAACTCTTGCTTGGATGGCTAGCATGGATACTGTCACAGATGAGGACTATGCAGGTGCCCTGGTCATTGTCTGCGATACTGCCAACACCCCTCGCATCGATGACAAACGCTACACAAGTGGTGATTTTCTGATCAAGATTGACCACCATCCAAACGACGATGCCTACGGAGATCTCCTCTGGGTAGACACAGATTCGAGCTCTACGAGTGAACTCATTACCCTCTTGGCTCTTGAACAAAAGCTTGAAATCACTCCAGAAGCAGCCCGTCTCCTCTATGCCGGTATTGTCGGAGATACTGGACGCTTCCTCTACCCTTCAACGACGAGCCGGACTTTCGAGATGGTTTCCCACCTTCGTAGCTTTAACTTTGACTTTACCGGTCTTTCTCGTCACATGGATAGCATGAGCTTTAAGATTGCCAAGCTTCAAGGCTATGTCTATGACCATCTCGAAATCGATGAAAATGGAGCAAGTCGCGTGACCCTTACCCAAGAGCTCCTCAAACACTACCAAATCACTGATGCCGAAACTGCTGCGATTGTCTCAGCACCTGGTCGGATCGAAGACGTCAGTGTTTGGGCCATCTTTGTCGAGCAAGCCGATGGCCACTACCGCGTCCGTATGAGAAGTAAGGCTCTGGTGATCAACGAGATTGCCAAACGCCACGATGGTGGAGGCCACCCACTCGCAAGTGGAGCCAACTCTTATTCCTTAGAAGAGAACGAGCAAATCTATCGGGAATTACAGGAAGTTGCCAAAGCAAAGTAGATATTAATAACGAATCAAACAGACAGGTCAGTCGTTTCTAGTGGAGACGATTGACCTTTTTTATTTTAAACAAAAACGAATGAATGTTAATAAAATTTAGAAAAATGTGAACGATTTCTTACATTTCCATTCCAGTTTGAGGTTATTTATGCTATAATAATCACAAAAAGAGGAGACGTTTTATGCATAAACATCGTATTTTTATCATTGTCGCAGCAGCTCTTACTGCCATTTCTACCTTTTTGCCATGGAGTACACTTAATGGTGGATCCTTCGGAAGTTATTCTTTCAGTGGAATTCAAGGTGAATTTGGATGGGTCATCGTTGTCCTAGCTATTGGTGCAATCGTTCTAGCTTGCCTTCCAAACATTGCTCCACCAATGAACAAGAATTTTTCTATTGGTGTCATTGCTATCGGTATTCTTGAAAGCTTAATTACGATCATCACTTTGTTTAGAGTCTTGGGTGCTTCATCCCAATTCGGTGATGGCTTTTCTATTGGTTTTGGTTTGATTATTGCTGTAATTGCAAGTATTGCTCTTGTTGTCACAGGACTTCTTGCGATGTCTGGTGGTAAAATCACTAAAGGGACATTCCAAGAACTTGCATCAACAAGTAGAGGATTCGCACAGTCTGTTGCATCATCTGTCCAATCACCTCAACAACCTGGTCATCCTGGACAATAACAATGGCAACAACCACAACAAGGGTTTAGTCAACCTGCTCCAGGACAAGGATTCCAACAAGCGCCTCAACAGCCGCAACAAGGATTCCAACAAGCACCTCAACAGCCTCAACAAGGGTTCCAACAAGCACCTCAACA
>NZ_JWAK01000015.1:55177-55931 GCF_001069335.1 Streptococcus sp. 1171_SSPC | reverse complement strand
TTCCAACAAGCACCTCAACAGCCTCAACAAGGGTTCCAACAAGCACCTCAACAAGGTTTCCAACAAGTGCCTCAACAGCCTCAACAAGGCTTCCAACAAGCACCTCAACAAGCTTGGCAACCACAAGAGCAACAGCAACCTCAACAACCAGAACAGCCAACTACTGAACCTGGTCAAGAATAAAAAGATTTCTATTGATCTTGCATGTCTAACATTTCCTTTCTAGGACTGTTAGACAGAGTGGGAAAAGCTTACCTAACAGGATGAGCTTCTCCCACTTTTTTTCTTTATAAAATGCGAAAAATTTGGTAAAAATCCTTGCCAAACTCTTTTGTTTTTGATAAACTAACTTAGTAACAATCTATGGCTCGGAAAGAGACCATGGCAGAAAGGAATTATTGCAAAATGAAAAAAGATATCCATCCAGAATATCGCCCTGTTGTCTTCATGGACACTACTACTGGTTATAAGTTCCTTAGTGGTTCAACTAAGTACTCTAACGAGACTGTTGAATTCGAAGGTGAAACTTACCCATTGATCCGTGTTGAAATTTCATCAGACTCACACCCATTCTACACTGGACGTCAAAAGTTCACTCAAGCAGATGGACGTGTGGATCGTTTCAACAAAAAATACGGTCTCAAATAAGAAACCAATCAAAACCACTTCCACTTGGAAGTGGTTTTTTCTTGTCCTTCTCCGCACAAAAATGAGAGTGGGACAGAAATCGGTAATTCGTTAGAATTCGATTTCG
>NZ_JWAK01000015.1:42787-55077 GCF_001069335.1 Streptococcus sp. 1171_SSPC | reverse complement strand
CAGCGTAGTAGAGCCCACTCAACCACTGCGTCTTGCTCGACAATCCAAATAAACATAGAAAGAGGCTAGGAATTTTGTCCCAGCCTCTTTCTTGTTATTCGTAGTCGCCACCGGTAAAGTTAAAGTATTCTTCTAGGCTTTTTCCTGAAGCTGCGACGTCTTTTGCATCTTCTCCAATATAGCGAAGGTGCCAACTTTCAGGCATGTAGCCTGTGCTCGCCTCTTTGCCTTCTTGATAACGGACGATAAAGCCATACTTGGCAGCATTCTTGAGCAACCATTTGCTTGCCTCTGCTTCTTGGACCAGATTGCCACTGGTATCGATGAGGTCAAATGCTAGACCTGTCTGGTGCTCACTATATCCAGGACGAGCTGAGTAGCGATCCGCTGCAGCTGCTCCGTCTTGATTGACATAGCTTTGGTAGAGATCAACCTGGGTCTCATAACTGCGGAAACCACTGTACTGATCGCTGATAGCATAGCCTTCTGCCTGCATGGCTGCAATCAACTCGTGCAAGGCCGCAACAGCTGTTGGATCCTCACCTGGATTGTAGTCTGCAGCTAAGGGATAGTGCTTGTTGGCGATGACGATATCTCCAGACTTCCCTTGAACACTGTAGTAAGAACCATTGAAAGAAACGCCTTGGTCTACTGTGACTTCGCCAGCCTTCTTCGTTGACTTTTTGCTATCATCAGACGAAGTTGCTTCAGAAGCACTGGTTTCTTTGCTGGCTGACGACTGAGCGACTTGCTTACTGGAAGCTGGCTCTTTTGGCGTCGAACTCTTTGACTCCTTCTGTTGCCCACAAGCGCCTAGGCACAAAAGAACAAGGCCTGCAAGCGTCCATTTTGTCATGCTTAATTTCATCATTAAACTCCTAATTATCAGCTGTGACCGCGATAGCCGTAATCACGTAGGTATCCCCTACTGGTTTTAGAGTATAGGTCTTGTCCTTGCTACTCTGGCTATCTTTTCGGCTGGTCACATAGTGCACAGTATATTCTTCATGGGTTTTCACGATGATCATTCCGTTCTCTTCGGTAACGCTGAGGACGTTGAAAACACCTGGTGTATAGTAGTCGATTTCAGCCTTCTTGACGCCACCACCTGTCGTCCACTCCACCATTTCCTTGTAGGCATCACTTGAAGTGTCATAGTACTTGGAGTAGGTGTTGGATCTACTTGAGACAGATGAGAAGATTTCTGTCCGGTAGTCTTGGAGGAAGGAGGTGATAGCAGTTTTCTTCTCTTCTGCCTTCTTGGCTTCTTCTTCCTTGGCTTTACGAGCTGTTTCTGCATCTTTTAATCGTTTGGCTACATCCTTAGAAAGCTTCAAAGTGATGACTTCATCATCATCCGGAGTTTCACCAATCGTAACCTTGGCCTTTTCAGTTGTATAGCTCTCATTGTTGAGACTAAAGACTGCATGGACCTCGATTTCTTGATGGGCTACGACATCGACTTCAAATAGGGTACTTGTGCCGACTTCCTTGCCATTCACGGCTACCTTGATATCCGTTGGATTGCTGACTTCCTCTGGGAATTCAATTTCCAGAAGTCGTTTCTCAGAATTGAAGGTCAAGTCCAGCTTATTCTTCGAAGCTTGAGCTGGATCTAGCTTGACCTCACTAGAGATCTTTCCAACTTCGGTCTTACCATCTAGTTGCATGTCTCGTGGCGCAAAGTGAACCTTTCCAAGCTTGGTCGTTTGGTTCTTTTTGAGCACAGTCGAGTCTTTTTCGCTGGTCTTAAGCTTGGCATCATCCAGATTCGTAGTTGCTGTGACTTCAAGTGGATAGGTCGCGATGCGGTATTCTTGGAAGATACCGAATTTCTTATCCGCCTTCTCGATTCCAATCAGTAGATTCTGATTTTTGTCCTTGACGATCCCTGTTTTTGAAGACTGGGCGATATGATCTAATTCGTAAATGACATCAATCTTCTGAGCCGTCATGTAGTCAAGCAAGCCTTGAGCTTCTTCTTTGGTCCACTTATCTTTATCATTTGAAAGGATGCTAGCCACTTCCCGGTAATCCTTTTGTTCAATGGCTGTGACCAATTTGTCTACTGTCACCTGTGGGCCCGTAGTTGTCGAGAAGTAATAGCCTAGTCCAGACAAGGCCAAGACCAACAAAGCAAAAATACCAAAGAAGAAAACTTTCTTTTTCTTGCCCTTTTTCTCTTTTTTGACTTTCTTTTCTTTCTTTTTCTTGCCTTTCTTGCAAGCTTCTTCTTGCTCTGGCGCTTCTACTGGCACTAGGGCTTCAACTGGCTGGGACAGACTTTCTGGAGCTTCTGATGGACTCTCCACTGGCGCGAAGACCTGTGTTGTTTGATTGGTCTCATCCAAGTTAATCGTTGGAGCAGGTCCTTCTACGATTTCAAAGTTCTGGCTACGAGCTGATTCAATCTCTTCTGGAAGTGGTGCACGTCCATAGAGGGCGAAGAAACGCTCTTCCCAGGCCTGTTGGAGTGGATTTACAACTGCTTCTACCACTTCCTGCTCTCCTAGCCCTGGCACTTCAGACGCCACTTGGTCGATAGCTACTCCGGCAATTGATTTGATTGCCTTAAAATCAAAGCCGGAATCTCTTCCGGCAATGAATTCTTCAGGAGTAGGTTTGCGACCGATTACTTTTTCAAATAATTCTACCCATTTTTTGTTCATCGGTATGTTCTCCTAAAACCTAAATTATTTTTATCCGATAGTTGTTGAACAAGAAATTATGACCGTTTCCCTATCTGATTAGAAGAAGGAAGCGATATAGAAGGATACTTGTTCTAAAATGCGTCTGTCAATGATGCCAACAATGGTAAAGATGACAAGAATGACTGCTGTAGAAGCAAGGAGCAACAAGAATTTGTCAGCTTTGAATTTTGTTCTGTTCAAACCTTGGTAAACAGTGTAGAGCAAGCCCAAGAAGTAGAGAACAAAGATCAAAGATAGAAGGAAGCTAAAACCTTCAAAGTACTTGACTAGAGAAAGGATCAAGACAATGAGGGATGCAGGCAAGACATAGATAGACAAGCGAGCAAACTCATCAAATGAACGTTTGTAGGTGTATTCTTTATCTTGCAAGACAAGGTTACGAACCAAGAAACCAGTTAACTGAGTGGCGTAAAGTGTAAAGAAAGTTACAATGACAATCAACAAGTAAGCAGTAAATCCTACCTGAGCGTATGGGAAGGCACTCGCCACGAAGAATAGTGAGAGGCTAAGGATAAATGTTGTTAACACATAATGAAGGATACCATTCAAGATTTTTGGTTGATTTTCTACTGTTGGGCGAGCCAAAGCAGAAACGATCCATGACCAGAATCCTTTCATCGCTTGACCAAAAGCGTTTGGTTGAGCAGGTTGTGCATAATAGGCTTGACCTGGTTGAGGTTGACCTGGATAAGGTGCTTGTTGGAATCCTTGACCTGGAGCTGGTTGACCAAATCCTGGTTGTGGCTGTTGTTGAGGCGCTTGTTGGAAGCCGTTTGGTTGAGCACCAAAGAATGGTGCTTCTGGAGCAGCATTAAACTGTGGTGCTTCTTGAACTGGTGCTTCTGGCGCAGCAGTATATTGTGGCGCTTCTTGCACAGGCGCTTCTGGTGCAGCAGCAAATTGTGGCGCCTCTTGAACTGGTGCCTCTGGCGCAGCAGTGAATTGTGGCGCTTCTTGAACTGGTGCCTCTGGTGCATCAGCGAATTGCGGTGCTCCTTGTACTGGTGCTTCTGAGGTAGCAACGTACTGTGAAGTCACTTCTTCTGGTGCAGCTGGAGCAGCAACAAAGCCAGCGTTTACTTGGTCTGGAGCTACTGGAGCACCTACAAATTGTGAAGCTTCTTGGGCTACCTGTTCTTCTTGGAACTCACCTGCAACCAACGCTTGAGCGATCTCTGCTTCAGTTGCTGAACGACCGTTCACAGCTTCAAAGTAATCAAGCCAATCCTGTTTGATCATAAAATAATCTCCTTATAAAACAAAATACAGATATATTATATAAAAATTTTAGCTAGAATTCAATGTTCTACCGGAATCCACAAGCTGGGCCATCCCAACTACTCAAATGCATCCATGCCACCTTGGACGTTGGTTACATCATAGCCCGCTTCTTCCAAAAATTGACAGGCACGGGCTGAGCGCCGACCAGACTTGCAGATGACATAATAGGCTTGCTCCTTGTCTAGTTCTGAATAGCGTTCTGCCAGTACTGATAAGGGAAGTAAGGTCACTCCGTCCAGATGAAGGGCATCATATTCCTCCTGTTCACGGACATCAACAACTTGGATTTCTCCTGCTTGGTACTTTTCTAAAAACTCATTAAATGGAATTTCTTTCATCATTTCTCCTTTTTAATGCCACTATGGCAAGGTTAGTATTTCATAGTTAAAGTCAATGGACTCTAAAAAGCGGAATAGGTCTTGGGTTTTGATAAAGATGGTCTTTTCATTGGTGTTCGGATGGAAGGTCATGATCTCCTCTGACACAATGTCCTGATCGAAATAGACGAGAATATCTTTTTCTTCATTGTTTAACAGGCCAAATGGGGATACTGTCCCTGCTGGTAATTGCATTTTTTCAGCTAGCGATTCAGCTGAAGCCATGCGGATCCGATTGGCTCCTACTTGCTCTTTGAAGTTATCCATGTCCAAGGGTTTCTGATCATCCATGATGAGCAGATAGTACTGGGTTTTCTTTTTGTTGGTCAAAAACATGGACTTTGTTCGGACCCCTTCGAGACCTTCAATATAGGAATCGGCCTGCTCAGTAGTCAATGCTGGAGGATGTTCCACCACATCAAATTCAATCCCGAGTTCGTCCAATTTGGCTTTGACTTTTTGATATGTATTCATGGCAATACCTCCTATTGTGGTTATTACTCATTATTCTTTTTGAACTCTCTTAAAATCTGCTGAACCCGAGCCTGGAGAGCTGGCACCACTTCTGCCTCAAACCAGGGGTTCTTGGCCATCCAGATCTGGTTGCGAGGTGAAGGATGGACCAGAGGGAAATAGTCGGGCAGATAGTCCTTGTACCGACGTACCCGCTCTGTCACCTTGCCACTGACCTTCTCATGGAGATAGTAGGCTTGGGCGTACTGGCCGATCAAGAGGGTCAACTCTATATCCGGACACTCCTTGAGGAGTTGAGGATGCCACTTTTCCGCAAAGCCCTTGCGGGGTGGCAGGTCCCCTGACTTGCCATGACCTGGGAAATAAAAGTCCATGGGAATGACCGCAAATAGACCCGAATGATAGAAGGTTTCTTCATCGACTCCCAACCACTCCCTTAGACGGTCTCCACTCTTGTCCTTCCAATAAAGGCCTGCTTCTTGGGTCTTGAGACCAGGCGCTTGGCCAATAATATTGATCCGAGCAGTCTTTGGCGCCGCAAATAGGGGCTCGATCCCTTTATCCGTATAGTCTTTGTTTTGTGGATCGGCCATGATGGCCTCTTTGATCCGCTCTAGTTGCTCCATTTCTCCTCCTCTAAGCAAAAACTCAGCCAGCAAGTGCCGACTGAGTAGCGTCTTATTTGATGAGTTCGTAGATGGCTTCTGCGTAGATTGCAGCTGCACGGTAGAGATCTTCTACATCCGCAAATTCATTGGCTTGGTGCATGGTGTTCACATAGTCTGGGAACATGGCACCGAAGGCAACTCCACGTTTCAATAGACGACCAAAGGTTCCGCCACCGATTACTTGCTCATGACCTTTCAGTCCGGTTTGTTTTTCATAGACACGCAAAAGCGTTGAGACCAATTCATCTTCCATTGGAACATAGTGAGGGGTGTGACCGTGGGCAGACAAGCTGACGGATGCCACTCCTTCTACTTTTTCAAGTCCAGCTTTGATAGTTTCTGGATCTGTTCCTTTAGGGTAACGGATGTTCAAGGCAATGGTGTTATCTGAGCTGTTTTCATCGAAGTTGAAGACACCCGCATTCATGCTGAGAGCCCCCATCTTTTCATCCACATGGGCAATGCCAAGCTTCTCACCAGCAAAGTCTTCGTGGAGAAGAGATGCTGACACTTGCAAGTATGCTTTGGCATCTCCACCGAAGTCAAACTGGTTCAAGAAGAGAGCCAAATAAGTTGCTCCATTGATTCCAGCTTCTGGAGTAGAGCCATGGGCAGATTTCCCGATAATGGTAACTTTAAATTTACCGTCATCCTCTGTTGTCACTTCATAACGAAGTTGGTGTTCATTGGCAAAGGCCTCCAATAGACTAGCTAGATCTGGTAATTGGCCAGAAACGACTGCTGTCGCTGACTCTGGGACCATGTTTTCACGAAGGCCACCGGTGAAGCTATGAAGATGCGCTTGACCTGTATTTTGACCACCGAAATGAAGGTACTCGGTAATGTTTCCTTTTTCCCCGTTGATGATTGGGAACTCCGCATCTGGAGAGAAGCCAAAGTCTGGATCAGGAAGTCCGACGTGTTTGAAATAGTAGTCCATATCGCCCCAGCCAGATTCTTCATCTGTACCGACCACGAAGCGCACGCGCTTAGATACTGGCAATCCCAAATCCTTGATGATCTTCAAGCCGTAGTAACAAGCTACTGTAGGTCCCTTATCATCTGATGAACCACGCGCATAGAGCTTGCCATCGATAATCTCAGGTTTATAAGGGTCTGTATTCCAGCCGCTACCTGCAGGAACCACGTCCATATGGGCAAAGATCCCGAGCTCTTCTTCCCCTTGTCCAAAGGTGAAGTGTCCAGC
Source organism: Streptococcus sp. 1171_SSPC (assembly GCF_001069335.1). NCBI lineage: Bacteria > Bacillati > Bacillota > Bacilli > Lactobacillales > Streptococcaceae > Streptococcus > Streptococcus sp. 1171_SSPC. The sequence goes on along the minus strand of NZ_JWAK01000015.1, from coordinate 48,359 downwards.
ATAGTTGTCCACATTGGTTGTTTCGTAGCCATCTCGCTCAGCAATTTCCAAGAATTTCTCAAGAGCTTTGACGGGTCCAGGTCCATAAGGGTGAGTCGCATCCGCCTGGCTGTCATCCCGTTCTGAGTTGATTTCCAAGAGGCTGAAAAGGTCAGCCATCATTTCTTCGCGACGTTTTTCTACTTCTGCTTTAAAGTCAATTGTTGTCATGCATTCCTCCGTTATTTCGATTTAAATTGAATCCTCTAGAATCCCTTCAGCGACTGCCAAAGGATTCTAGAAAACCGGACTTGTATCGTACGAGACGAGGACCATCCGGTTCTTTCTGTTGTTATTAGCGTTTTTCGATGATTTCGTCTACTGGCAAGCGGTAGCTAGGTTCTACCTTCTCTGCTGCGTAACCAACCGTGATCAAGAGTTCTGGACGGAAACGCTCTTCGATTTCCAAGACTTCGTTGACTTTTGATTTGTCAAAGCCAAGGATGATGTTTGAGCCGATCCCTTGGTCCGTTAAGGCCAATACCAAGTTCATTGCGACCAATCCAGCATTCAATGCCAAGTAATCGCTAATCTGTTGTTCATTGTAGCGAGCATATTCTGCAGGTAGGTTTTGCATGAAGTATTGCAACTGCTCCTCTGTGAAGTTCTGGACCCCACCGACACGTGCAATCTTCCGAGCCCGACGTTGCAAATCGGTATCTGTAAAGAGAGCGATGGTCACAGGTGCTTCCATGACTTGGTCATAGTTCCCACCATAGGCTAGTTTAGCCAATTCCGCATTTTTCTGACGAACGACCACGAATTTCCATGGTTGGCTATTGTGCGCACTTGGCGCCAAGGTCGCAATTTCAATAGCTGTCCGCACATCCTTTGGATCGACCGGTTGGTCTGTGAAATGCTTGATCGCATGACGTTTTTTGTTGAGTTCTAGGAATTTCATAGTCAACTTCCTTTTCTAATTCTATTACCTCTATTTTAACACAAAATGAAAGAGCTTGCAGAGTTTTTTCATTGAGGACCCTGTTTCCTTTTCAACTAGGCTACCCGCCCTTCTATGGACTCAGATTATTCCGACGCAGGACTTTCTTTTTCAAAGAAGTGGCCACTAGAGTCTTGGATTTTGTTGATGATATTATCGTAGTGAGAATTTCTTTCTTCCTCATAGAGATTATTGATTTCTTGATAGTTCAACGGATTTTCAACCTTTGGTTCCGGCTTGCGACTGAGGAAATCAAGAGTCCCCAGAAGAAGCAAGATCAGAATCACTAAAGATGTCCAGCCAGTTTCCTTCTTAGGTAGCCGAACTCCCTTGGTCGAAAGAGATTTCCAACTAGGGGATTGAGGTAAGAGCTCATAGACTCTCTTTTGAGTCGGAAAGAGGGTCAACAATGCATACAAGGTCAGAAAGAGAAATGAGAAACTATGGACAGAAATCCAACTATATTTAATTTTCATCTTAAAGGCCTTATAACCAGCTCCCCCCATATACACTTCTAAGGCGAAGACGGCAATCATCAAAAGACAGAAAATCAGGAACTGGACTTTCCATAGCTTTCTCAATCCTAAATATTCTTTTTTGAGCGCCTCTTCTTTGTCCTTAGCTTGGTCCACTCCTACTGGAGCTGGGGTGCTTGGGTTTACTTCACTATTGCTTTCAGTTGACCCTACTTTCTTTTCAACTGGTTCTACCTGTCTAGCAAAATAGGCCTCCGCTTCTCTGATGACTTTGCTAAGGTTTTCCTCCACCAGCAGATAAGGAAAACCATTGATCATCCAATTGTCTTTCTTATCTGGTTTATCTGGCTTCATAACACGAAGAGCAAAGTGTCGTCCAACCAAGCTAATTGAAAATCTCGCATCATAATATTCAGATAGAACTGAAAAATCAACCCCATAAACAGTCTGATCCTCGGTCAGTTTTTTCGTTTCCATAAAGGAAACGTCCTTTGTAAACGTCGATCGGATTATCTCTTGTACTTGGGAAACTTTCTCTTCAATGGTAGCAGAATCAAGGGGGAGTGTTAAACCAGAAAACGTATCAGTGGAAGTATTCTCTTCTAGACTATCTTTAAACCAATCCAAGAAAGAAGTCATATTGGATACGGTTAGATCAATAGACTGTTGAAGTGGAAAGGCTTGGCTTTCTATGCTAGAAGCCATTGGGTCTATCTCTAAGAAGACAAACTGCTGCCCCGCTATCTCAAGGCTATAAAAAGCTGGATAATGAGGCAACAAACAAGTAAAGACAACCCTAAAGGGCTCATTCTTTTCGAAGGGTCTTCTCCAAAAGTCTATTTTTGCTATTCCCTCAAAGGTAGATTCTATCATTCTTTTAAGGAGGAAACGCTTTTTTAAGAGATTATCAGGAGTCAGTGCTTCAGATAACATCAGGCCTGGTTGATCCAGATAAGCTTTGATCTTTCCGAAGCTAGCTCGAAAACGATCTAGATCATACAAAAACTCCATCCCGAATCTTTCAGGCCCCCAGAGGAGTGATACATCGTTACCTTCAACCAACATATTTATTGCTGTCTTATATTCTTCAAGATGAATCTCAAGAATAAAAGTCGGACCATAAGCACTCCGGGCTGTCGTTTCTATGTCTACAATTTCGAAATGCTCACCAAAAACATGTTGAAGGGCTTGTCGGATATCATTTACCACAAGCTCTCTATGCTGATCAACAGTTAATCCCATTTCTTTATTACTTACCCCTTATGCGTATTTATAGACTGAAGGAAAGCATTAGCCTCCTTTAGATAGTCGTGTTGTTCAATCAAAGAAGTTAGGAGATCGAGGTTATGACCCCGATAGTTATCCTCGCGTCTCAATTCTTCGTACATCTCAATAAAAGGAAGGCCCTTGTCCTTGGCATCTTGGAGCTCTGCTTCATAGTCATAGGCTACCTTACGAAAGTGCAGGTTGGTCACCCCATCTTCTTCGACATCGATCAGAGCATACTGAGCTCTGTGGTTTTGAATTGGTTCCCAGTCGAAATATGGCATGCCAATAGTCCCTGGATTAAGAATCTGCTGGCCCTGACTGCCATAGCGAAGCAACTGCTTGTGGACATGCCCGTAGATCGCCATATCTGTCTGGTCATCCAGCAGTTGGTCAAAGTTCTCCGTCGCATTAGCTGGACGCAAGTCTCCACCGTAATTCTTTTCTGGCAAGTTGTGGGTCAGTGAAAAGCGAATACCATTGACCTCCTTCTTCTCTACCAAGGGGAGGGAGCGAAGCCAATCGATTCGCTCAGGATCTAGTCCTTCCATGAGGTACTGAGTGAGACGAAGAAGCTGGATCTCCTGCGGATCCTCAAGCCCGTACTCGCCATCTAAAGCCTCTAAGACACAATCGTCCCAATTTCCACGAACAGCCGCTGTAATCGGAATCGTATCTAGCAATTCAAAAAGGTCCTCTCTTCCAGGTCCCGGTAGCAAAATATCCCCTAAAAGCCAGTATTCTGTCGCACCTAGAGCACGCGCATCTGCAATCACTGCCTCCAGGGCTGTCGTATCTCCGTGTATATCAGATAAAATAGCGATTCGATGGTTCATTATAAACTCCTTATGATTGGTATTGTTCAGAATTCTCCGCCACTTCCATCAAGGGACTTGCTTCTGCTTGCTGACCTTGATGGAGCTTGGCTTGCACTGCCTCCGCGACTGCTCGTGGGATACCAACCGTGACGATCTCATCCACAGTAGCTTCCTTGATCTTGGTCAGTGACTTGAAGTGCTTCATCAGTAACTGTTTGCGTTTTGGTCCTAAGCCTTCGATGCCGTCCAGCTGGGAGGAGAAGGAATTCTTGGACCGGAGCTGGCGGTGGAAGGTGATGGCGAAACGGTGGACTTCATCCTGGATCCGTTGGAGGAGGAAAAATTCCTGTGAGGTCCGAGAGAGTTCGATGACTTGGAGAGGATCACCGAAAAGCAATTCATGGGTTTGGTGCTTGTCATTCTTTTGCAGGCCTGCGATAGGAATATCCAGCCCCAACTCCTCTTGGATGACTTGCTTAGCAATATTGACCTGGCCCTGCCCCCCATCGATGACGATCAGATCTGGTGGCGTCAGGCCATCCCGCATGACACGACTGTAGCGTCTGCGAATGACCTCCCGCATGCTGGCATAGTCATCTGGACCCACGACAGTCTTAATCTTGTACTTACGATAGTCCTTTTTGCTTGGCTTCCCATTGACAAAGACCACCATGGCTGAGACCGGACTGGTCCCCATGATGTTGGAGTTGTCAAAAGACTCAATGCGCACAGGAGTTGGGATTTGCAAGAGTTTTCCAAGATTTTCAATAGCACCTTGGGTCTTCTCCATGGATTTTTCAAGGAGATTAAACTTCTGCTCCAGACTGACACGTGCATTCTTTATGGCCAGATTGACCAACTGCTTCTTCTCCCCACGCTGGGGCTTGAGGACCTTGGTATCCACTAAGGCCTTGACCGCTTCCTCATCGATATCTTGAGGGATCAGGATTTCATTGGGGATCAGGTGAGATTTCTCCTGGTAAAACTGCCCCACATAGGTCAAGAAATCCTCGTCTGGATCATTGTAGTAAGGGAAGAGATTGACTTCGCGCTCGATCAGCTTGCCCTGACGGACAAAGAAGACCTGCACACACATCCAGCCCTTGTCCGCGTAGTAGCCAAAAACATCCCGATTCTGCAAATCCTTGGCCATGACCCGCTGTTTGGTCCGCAGGGTCCCGATGGCCTGGATCAGATCGCGGTACTCGGCCGCCCGCTCGAATTCCATGTTTTGCGCAGCGGTAGTCATCTTGAGCTTGAGCTCATCGATAATCTTGTCATCCTGCCCCTTGAGGAAATCAGAAACCTCCTGGGCCATGCCCTTGAAATAGGCTTCGTCCTTATGGCAGACTGTATGAGCCATACACTGCCCTAAATGGTAGTAAAAGCAGACCTTGGAAGGCGGATTGGTACACTTGCGGAAAGGGAAAATCCGATCCAAAAGCCGTTTGATCTCATTGGCAGCTCCCACATCCGGATAGGGACCGAAATAGAGGCCACCATCCTTTTTAACCTGGCGCGTGATGATGAGGCGCGGATAGCGCTCATTGGTAATCTTGATGAAGGGATAGGACTTGTCGTCCTTGAGCATGATATTGTACTTGGGCTTGTTCTCCTTGATGAGGTTGATCTCAAGAAGCAAAGCCTCAATATTGGACTCAGTGACGATAAACTCAAAATCTACAATCTCAGATACCAGGGCTTCGGTCTTGGTATCGTGGCTCCCTCTGAAATAGGACCGCACCCGATTGCGAAGGTTTTTGGCCTTCCCCACATAGATGATGGTTCCGTTCTTATCTTTGTGAATGTAACAGCCCGGACTCGTCGGCAAAAGCTCGAGCTTGGATTTAATCAAGTTATTCATACTCTCTATTATAGCAAAAAGAAGGATGTAAAATAATCCTTTCATGAATGGAAACAAACTATTATTTTACATAAGACAGTTAGATGTTTATAAAAAAGTTGAATCTTTTATTCATTTAAGAGGATCAAAAACTTTCCGCTGTGAGAAAAATGCCTGAAACATAATTGTT
>NZ_JWAK01000015.1:35730-42687 GCF_001069335.1 Streptococcus sp. 1171_SSPC | reverse complement strand
AAGTTCGCTGACGTCCGTACTCACCTAAGGAAAGTTTTTCAGAAGATTTTATCTTCAATTTGAGAGAGAGCTAAAACGATCCCTCTTGATATTAATAGCCTCTTAGGTAAGGAAGTAAGGACATAAGAGTTGTCCCAAGGACCAAGACCCAGAACCAGAAGGAATACATGCTTCTTTGGAAGACGCCTGGTGCTGGTCGGTTTTCTTGAATGTAGTGAAAAATAGCTTTTCTCTTTAAAATCAAGACGATGGTAAAGGCGATGGTTCCCCCTAAAAAGACAAGAATTTGAACCCACTCGGCTACATTCATATTGACATGCGTGCCGAGGTAATGAAGCCCTTGAGAGAGGACTAGGTTGTTAAAGATATGGTAGAAAATAGCCCACCAGATCGAATACTCGAAGGTCAAATAACCAAAGCCAAAGCCGATAATCGTCGCAAAGAACAACTGATCAAAATTGGCATGGAACATTCCAAAAGCCAAGGCTGTCATGACGATCGCAAAGACTTTTCCATACTTTTCTAAGGCTCTCAGTCCAGCTGCCCGGAATACCAATTCCTCTGTGATAGGACCGATTAGGGTCGCATAGAGCAAGAGACTCCAAGATTGGCTGAGTTGTTCAGACATGTCCTCTTGAGGCTTGAAAAAGCCCAAGGTTTCCATCATGTGGTCTAAGAGCTGAGATAAGGCACTAGAAGCCAATTGGGCAAACCCCAAGAAGGCAATGAACACTAAGAAAGTCTGCCAGGTCATCTTGCGTCCCTTTTGTCTCACATCTCCTTTAAAGAGGGATCCTTGCCGATAAAGGGCAAATAGGAGGACACCTATACTGACAGATATCAAGTAGCTAATCCCATTTCCATTGATGATTTTTTCTACATACTCCTGCTTCTCTGCCATCTCCAATCCATACCGTCCAAACATAAAGAGGGTAACGGCAAAGGTCGAAATGATGTTGACAAAGACCATGACCAAGAGATAGAGGCAAACCATCCCTGAAAAGCTTCCCAAATCCTTTTTGGGATCTATAAATCGATTGAACTGTTTCATCCATTCACTCCACTAATCTACTGTTTTTCTTTTCCGACTCCACCCGTAGCACCATCCAAAAGCCCCTTCATACAAAACAAAGAAAATCAGAAAGGCATGTAGGAAATAGTCCTCCGGTAAAGCTAGAATAATCGGATCCCGATAAGGATCAAAGAGCCAGGTAGCATCTCCGACAAAGAGGACTTGGTGAAAGAGGGTAAAGAATTGATCAAAACCAATAAAGAGGGTCACTCCTCCTATGATAATCGGCAAGAGAACCATCCCACCAAATAAAGGGCGATAGAGGCCTGCGTAACCCTTACGCATCACTGTTCGAATAAATCGTATAACTACTGGCAACAAGACCAAGAACAAGACCTGGGTCAGGTGAAAGAGGTATTTGACTGCTTGGAAATGATGAAGCCCATCTGGAGAGGATGGAAAATCCGGCATTTCCAGCTTCCAGGTAAAAGGACTGGTCAAATACTGCATGAGGATTTGAAAATTCTTCTGAATGACTGCAGGAGCCAAACCGGTCCGATTCTGAATTCGTAACCAGCTAATCTCCATGGGATAGATCACCCAGGCTACTAGAATGGTCCCCAAAATCACCGTTGCTAAGAGCCAGAGGACAAAGCCAGTTACTTTTAACCGATCACGCATCGAAATCCCACTCCGCTAAGCTAGATAAGACATGCGTTGGTGGCAAGGGTAGGTCTGGCACTTCTTCTGGCTTGGTAAAGCCAGTGGTCACCAGCAAAGTAGGGATACCATTGTCGATTCCTGCTCGAATGTCGGTCAGGTAATTGTCCCCTACCATGACCACTTCTTCGCGCTCTAGTCCCAGGTGAGCGATGGCCTTATCCATGATGATAGCATTGGGCTTACCGATAAAGGTCGGCTTCACGCGCGTCGCCGCTTCAATCAGGGCATTTAAAGCACCAGCCCCTGGCATCATTCCCCGCTCTGTCGGGATATTGAGGTCTGGATTTGTCCCGATAAAATGGGCTCCCTTTTGAATAGCCAAGGTCGCAATGGAGAATTTCTCGTAGTCCACTTCCCAGTCGAGACCCACCACGACATAGGCTGGATTTACCGTATCTTCGACAAAGCCTGCCTCAGCAATGGCCTGTTTCAAGCCTACATCTCCAATGACATAGGCAGTTTTCCCAAGATTCATGTCCACCATATAATCAATGGTTGCTAGTGTCGCTGTATAGATGGTATCCAGTGTCGTTTCGATATTGAACTGGCCTGCCAGCATCTCTTGAACCATTTCCGGCGTCCGGGTAGTATTGTTGGTCACAAAGAGATAGGGGATTTGACGCTCTTGCAATTCGTGGACAAAGGCTTCCCCAGCTGGGATCCGCTCCTTGCCCTTGTAGATGGTTCCATCTAAGTCAATTAAATAACCCTTATAAGTCATGGGATTCTTGGTCTCCTTTTTCACTTGCTTCCTCTGCTACTTTGTCCTGATCTTGAAACTGGCCTCCTGCTCCATACAGAAGCAAGCAAGCCCCGTATAAGGCAAATTGAAGGACCAGACCGAAGAAATTGATGCTTGCTTTTCCAGCCTGAGTAAAGAGGAAGGATGAAATCATCAAGATGACGATGGTCACCATCAAGCCACCGATCTTAGCCTGATCAATGGTGATGGTATAGACGCTGGACTCTTTTTCCTCATTGCTTTCTTTCCCTGCCTGGATAGGTTTCATAGTCTCGATGAAATCTGTCATTAAGGTCGCTGCAAGGCTGATAGTCGTACTGAAGAGGACACCTTGGGAGAGCTTATCAAAGAAGTTACTCCAGAAGCTACCCGATTGGCTGGTGATACTTAAGGAAAAGACAACGACAGGTAGGATAAAGGCTAAAATCAAATGAATCCAGACACGATACCAGCGTACATCTTCCTTGAGAAAACGAAGAAAGGCTTCAAAACTCAACCGATAGCGGACAAAACGAACCGCTTCTTCAATAAAGATATAAAAGGCTGCGACTAAGGTCAAGAAACCATCTCCCAACACATAGAGGGGATTTTTCTTACGACGAGCATAAGCAACAACCCGCCGTTGAACCTCCATCAAGTCTTCTTTTTTCTGTTTTAATCTTCGCTTTTCCATAATGTTTCCTTATCTATTTCTTCCCAAGTAATGAGGGCTTGGGCGTGGATTTGGCCTTCTGATGAGATGACATGGTTACTGATCATCCCTTCCCGCTCGACGCTAGAGGTGATCATGCCTCCAGGCAAGACTTCCTTGACATACTTGAGATGGACCCGTTTAGGGATATGCTGGGTTAGGAATTCCGCTCCCATTACTTCAAAGACCCAGTCCAAGTACTTGCTGTTGTTGACATGGCCGTTCATATCGAGATCATAGAAACGCACATGGTAGTCCTGCTCCATGGCTCCATTTAGCTCTGGATAGCGTGGACCACGGCGGATCTTCTTCTCAAATGGTGATTCATATGGCTCTGTGATCTCTTCTGGTACAGATTGGACCTTGCGGCTGTCCCGGTCCATCAAGACAAAGGTCGCTACCATCTCGACGATGGCTTCCCCCTTCTGGTCTCTGACAACAAAGGAACGGTAGCAAAAGAGACGATTGTGGGCGAGTGCTTGAGTCTCAATGGTAATTAGTTCATTAAAGACCGGTAGGCGATGAACCGTGATGTCATAGTCGGTGATGATCCAGACTAGATTGCGCTGTTCGAGCAGGTCCCTGTCACTGACACCCAGCTCCATGGACTGCATGCCTGAGACCTGCAAGGACAGGAGGATGAGCTGTGGCATCTTGATAAAGCCATTCACATCGCTCATATCAAAAGGAACTTTCATGTCATACTGATAAATTTTAGCCATCGTTTACTCCAATATAAATTTCTCTGCTACGGTATCACCAAGAAACAAACCTCTCTTGGTCATCCGAACTTGCTTGTCATCTGGAACCAAAAGGCCCTGCTCCGTCAGACTGGCCACCACTTGTCCATAGCGTTGGTCAAAGGACACACCGAATTTTTCTTCAAAACGTGCCTTGGACACACCTGTCTTTTTCCGTAGACCTAGGAACAACTCCTCTTCCATCTTCTCTTCCAGTGTCAGGTGTTCCTCTGTGATTCGAGCCTTACCTGCTTCAACAGCCTCTAGATAATGCCGGATAGGCCCGTGGTTCTTGTAGCGAATCCCGTCCACATAGCCAGAAGCTCCTGCTCCTAGACCATAGTATTCTGCATTATCCCAGTAGACCAGATTGTGGCGACTTTCAAAGCCAGGCTTGGAGAAATTGGAAATCTCATAATGCTCAAAGCCTGCTTTTTCCAACTCTTCAATGATGTACTCAAACATCTCTGCTTCCAACTCTTCTTTCGGTAGAGGAAGCTTGCCCCGTCTCATGCGATTCATAAAGACCGTGTGGTTCTCTAAAATCAAGCTATAGAGGCTCATATGGGGAATGTCCAGGTCGATGGCCTTAGCGACATTTTCCTTGACCTGGTCCATGGTCTGACCCGGCAGAGCATAGATTAAGTCGATGGAAATATTGTCAAAGCCAGCCTGCTTGAGGTGGCGGATATTGTCATAAATATCTTGCTCTTGGTGGCTCCGACCAATCTTCTTCAGCATTTTATTATCAAAGGTTTGGACGCCCAGAGAGACCCGATTAACCTGAGAGTCCTTGAGGACTGCGATCTTATCCGGATCCAAATCTCCTGGATTGGCCTCGATGGTAAACTCTTCTACCTCCGATAGATCCATGACCTTGGGCAATTCTGTCAAGAGATAGGCCAGCTGCTGGGCAGATAGGGCTGTCGGAGTCCCTCCACCAATGTAGAGAGTCCGAAGTTTGCCAATCTCATACGATCGAGTCTCCTGGATTAAGTGTTCAAGATAGGCATCGACCGGTTGATTCTTGATAAAAACCTTAGAAAAGTCACAATAATAACAAATCTGGGTACAAAATGGAATATGCACATAGGCAGAAGACGGTTTAGCTTGCATAACCTTTATTATACCACATTTCCGACCAAAGCCCGAGCAGAAAAAAGAGGGGGAAACAAGGATTTCCTTGACAAGAAGGAATGAAAGGATTAGAATAAAGCTAATCACATTCGGAGGTAAGGAGATATGAACAACTAAGTTTCGTTAAATAAGATACTTTATTTAGTGGACTGCTTGTTCTATCTCTTTTTGTGTACCCTCTCGCCTAATTTCCAACCTTTTGTTGGCAAAATAAGGTCTTTTTCTGCTTGGGTTTCACTTGAATACAGCTCTACTAAATAGGTAGAGCTGTTTTTTGTCCCAGTAGAAAGGAATCTTATGCTAAAACTATCCCACCTCACTATCCGACATACAAAAGATTTACGAGATCTGGTTCGAGATCTTTCCCTGACCATTCATGAAGGAGAAAAAGTTGCTATTATTGGCGAAGAAGGGAATGGAAAATCTTCCTTACTTCAGGTCCTCATGTCCCCAAAATCTCTACCAGATTATCTGACCATAGAAGGCGAAATCACCACTTCCTTTCACTCCTATGCCTATATTCCCCAGACTTTACCGAAAGCTATGAATGGAAAAACCTTGGAAGAATACTTTTTTGGAGAGGACGAGTTAGACTATGCCACCCTCTACAGACTGGCAGATCAATTGCATTTTAATAGCGAGCGCTTTACAAGCGATCAAACTATCGGAAGTCTATCTGGAGGAGAAACCCTCAAGGTCCAACTGCTTCACGAGCTTTGTTGTCCTCATGAATTGCTATTTTTAGATGAACCTTCAAATGATCTGGATTTGGAGACCTTGGATTGGCTCCAGCAGATGATCCAAACGAGCCCCCAAACCATAATATTTATTTCCCATCATGAGGATTTTTTGACTCAGACGGCGGATACAATCATCCACCTCAGACAGATCAAACACCGCAAGGAGGCTGAAACCATCGTGGAACACCTAGGCTATCAAGACTACAGTAGCCAGAGAGAACAACAATTTAAGCAACAGTCTCAGCAAGCTGCCAACGATCAACGAGCCTACCAGAAAACCATGGAAAAGCACCGTCGCGTCCGTCAACAAGTCGAAGCTTCCTTACGAAATACCAAAGATAGCACTGCTGGACGTCTCCTGGCAAAGAAAATGAAGTCCCTCCTCTCCCAGGAAAAGCGCTACGAGAGAGAATTCCAATCCATGACTTCCCAACCCTATGATGAGGAAATCATCAATCTGCATTTCCCTTCCCTCACTCCCTTGTCTCCTCAAAAACGTGTCCTTCTCTTAGATCAGGAAGAGCTCGCAATTGGTGACCGTGTCCTAGTAAAGAACCTCTCCCTCTCTCTTCAAGGGCAGGATAAGATAGGGATTATCGGTTCCAACGGTGTAGGGAAATCCACTTTCCTAAAAATGATCTGGGAGATCTTACGGAAGAATGAGAGCATCCGCACTGCCTATATGCCTCAAGATTACACTGAACGCCTCCCTCTAACTCAGACTCCGGTTCAATTTTTACAGCATTCAGGCGATCGCGAAGAAATCAATACCATTCAATTGCATTTAGCCTCTCTCAACTTTACCTATTCTGAAATGCACCATCCTATCTCTGAACTTTCTGGTGGCCAGCAAGGAAAACTCTTTCTCCTTCAATTAGTACTCACAAGACCCCAGTTTCTGCTCTTGGACGAGCCTACTCGTAATTTTTCCCCTACATCCCAACCAGAAATTCGACGCCTATTCGCAGACTACGCAGGCGGACTGGTTACAGTCTCCCACGATCGGACCTTCCTCAACGAAGTCTGCAAAAAGATCTATCGTCTGACTGAAAATGGCTTCGTAGAGATAGAGTCGCTCTAACGTAAAAAAGGCTGGGACAAAAGTCCTAGCCTTTCAATTGTCTTTGGATTGTCGAGCAAGACGCAGTGGTTGAGTGGGCTCTACTACGCTG
>NZ_JWAK01000015.1:0-35630 GCF_001069335.1 Streptococcus sp. 1171_SSPC | reverse complement strand
CGAAATCGAATTCTAACGAATTACCGATTTCTGTCCCACTCTCTTTTCCTCTATTATTTCGCTGCCTCTTGTCCCATTTCTTGGGTGCGTTTGTAGGCTGCTTCGACTCCTGCAATAATGTCACCCCGTAAACCGACTTGTTCTAAGCGGTTTACTCCTGCGATGGTAGAGCCACCTGGACTACAAACCGCATCCCTTAAGCGGGCTGGATGCTCGCCTGTTTCTAAGACCATTTGACTAGCTCCTTGGAAGGTCTGTGCCGCCATCTGCAAAGCTTGCTCACGTGAAAGTCCTAAACCTACTCCCGCATCTGCCATGGCTTCAATCATCTGATAGACAAAGGCTGGACCACAACCTGCAACAGCAGTTGCAGGATCCATCAATTTTTCTTCCATTTCGTAGAGGGCCCCTGCTCCTGCTAAGAGCTGGTTAACCTGGGCTACTTGCTGGTCTGTCACTGTTTGGGAGCGGGCCAGACTGATGACACCTTGACCAATGGCTACGGGCGTATTAGGCATGATGCGAATGAGCCCCACGCGGTCATTTTTAACCACACGTGCCATTTTGTCCAATTCCATGCCTGCAGCCATGGAAACCAACAGGAGATTGGAACGTTGGCCCAAGATATCCTGGCACTCTTCTAGTAAAGGGCAGATCTGATAGGGTTTGACACCTAAGAAGATGACCTCCGCCTCTTTAAAAGCCTCTTTCAGATCAGACGCTGTGCCGCCATACTGGCTGATGAATTCTTCCACCTTTTGGGGAGAACGATTGACCAAGAGCAGGTCTGTGGCAGCTACTTCTTTTGCGACCGCTTTGGCCAGACCAGCGCCCATGTTTCCTAATCCAATAAATGCTACTTTCATCTCTTACCTCACTTGACCGTTTCCAGTGACCAGATACTTATAGCTGGTCAGCTCACGCAAGCCCATAGGACCACGCGCATGCAACTTCTGGGTCGAGATCCCCATCTCACAACCTAGGCCAAACTCTCCGCCATCTGTGAAGCGGGTCGAGGCATTGACATAAACGGCTGCCGAGTCTACCTGGTTGCTGAAGACTTCAATGGCTCTTGGATCTTCAGAGACAATAGCATCTGAATGGTGGGTACTGTGCGTTTCAATATGAGCAATCGCTTCTTCTACAGAAGGGACCACCTTCACAGCCATGACATAATCTAAGAATTCCGTATCAAAGTCAGTATCAGAAGCCGGTGTACCAGTAATAATTTGTTGAGCCTGAGCATCCAAGCGTAGCTCCACGGGTACCGGAGCCTCATCTACTAAGGCTTTCTTCACTATCGGAAGAAAGACTCCAGCAAGGGCTTCATGCACCAAGAGGACTTCCATAGCATTGCAGACAGATGGACGACTAGTCTTGGCATTTTTTATGATGTCTAAAGCCTTGTCTAAATCCGCCGCCTGATCGACATAGACGTGGACAATGCCAGTCCCTGTCTCAATCACGGGTACAATCGCTTGCTCTACGACAGCTTGGATCAAGCCAGCTCCCCCACGTGGGATAAGGAGGTCTAAATCCCCCTTAGCCTTCATCATGACTAGACTACTCTCCCGACTAGTATCTTCTACCAACTGTAAGACAGCGGGATCAATGGTGGTCGCATGCAAGCCTGTTTTTAAGGCTGAAACGATGGCATGGGCTGTCTGATAGGCATCCTTGCCACTGCGAAGGACAACAGCACTCCCACTTTTCAGAGCTAAAGCCGCTGCATCAGAGGTCACGTTGGGACGACTTTCATAGATAATCCCAATTACCCCCATGGCCACCCGTTTCTTCTGAATGACCAAGCCATTCTCCAGGGTCCGCTCCTCCAAGAGCTCTCCAACCGGATCTGGCAGGGCAACCACTTGGAGGATCCCATCGGCCATGGCTTGAATTCGCTCTTCCGTCAAGAGCAGGCGATCCAGCATCACCTCCGAAATTCGTCCCCGAGCTGCTTCCATATCCATTTGATTAGCAGCTAGAATTTCAGCTGTAGCCTCAACCAAGGCGTCGGCCATAGCTCTTAAGGCTTTATTTTTTTCATCACTTGTCGCAGTATTAATACTTTTTTTGGCCTGTTTGGCCAGGCGAATCTGTTCGATTGTCTCCATCTGATTCCTCCTTTAAAATTCTGTAAATAAGAGTTCTACCTCAGGTGTGATGGTAATCCAATCATCCCGGTGAATGACGATGCCCTTTGGATTTTGACCGTGGAGCAGATCTTTAATGGCGGCAGCCCCCAAGCGGGTACGCCCTTTCCCAATGACCTGTCCAGATACGGCATCATGAACTGTGATAATATCAGAGTAAGTGAAGCCTCCCTCAACCTTTACCACACCGGACACAAGGACACTCTTTCCCTCTTCTTTGACGGCCTTAACCGCTCCTTGGTCCAGCCATACAGAACCTTGACTAGGGGCATAGAAGGCCAGCCATTGTTTCTGATTGCGCAAAAATTTGTCCTGAGCTGTAAAATAGCTGCCATCCTGGGTCTTCTCTGCCGCTTCCAGCAAGGCATCTTCTTTCAAGGATGAACAGATGTAAACAGGAACTCCCGACTCTGTGGCAATCGTAGCTGCCTTGATTTTTGTCAGCATACCCCCTGTCCCATTGCTTGATCCTGCCCCACCGGCCATCTCGATAATCTCCTTGCTGATTGCATCAATTCGATCCAAGCGTTTGGCAGTCGGATCCTTTTGAGGATGACCCGTATAGAGACCATCAACATCCGTCAATAAGACCAAGAGATCCGCCTGGACCATGGCTGCTACTTGGGCACTCAGGGTATCGTTATCTCCGACCTTGAGTTCTTCAATGGAGACTGTATCGTTCTCATTGATAATCGGAATGGCCCCTCTTTGCAAGAGGACAGACAGAGCCTGGTGGGCATTTTTATAGCGACGTTGGTCGACAAAGTCATCCTGGGTCAAAAGGACCTGGGCAGAGACGATGTCGCGTACCAGTAGATTGGAGGTATATTCTTCTAACAGCAGACCTTGGCCAACTGCTGCAGAAGCCTGCTTGTCTGCGATCTTGGTCGGGCGTTTTTTAAAGCCAAGCGCACCAAATCCAGCCGCAATCGCCCCCGAAGATACCAAAATCAATTCATGCCCTTGCTCATGTAAGAGAGCTAGTTGCTGGGTGATGGCTTTAACCTTGCTCCGAGATAAGCTCCCATCTTGATTGGTCAGGGAAGAGGTCCCGACTTTAAACACAATTCTCTTATTCTTCATATCCTTCATTCTCCAGAGTATTCGATTGTAACATTATACCATGAAAGCCTTAAAAAATACTAAGAGCGGACCAGGGGAAGGCTCTTTGCCCACAAAAAAACGAGTTTGAACCAAAGGTATCAAACTCGTTTTGATGATGATCTGCTTATCCTTGACGAAGTTGCTCCAAGGTTGCTTGGAAAATCTCCGGAACCTCTACTGAAAACTCCATGACTTCTCCCGTCCGTGGATGGGTAAAGCCTAGGGTCTTAGCATGGAGGAACTGGCCATGGCCTTTCAACGTCTTGCGAGTGCCATAGACTTCATCACCAGCAACCGGATGGCCAATGTAGGCCATGTGAACCCGGATTTGGTGGGTCCGCCCTGTCTCCAATTGCAGCTCGACCAAGCTATAATCCCCGAAACGCTCCAAGACATGGAAACGGGTCAGGGCTGGTTTTCCTTTGGCTGTCACAGCCTGCTTCTTGCGATCCTTGTCACTCCGTCCAATCGGTGCCTCTATGACACCTCGATCGTTAGGAAGATTTCCATGGACAATGGCCCAATACTTACGCAGGGACTTCTTAGCCTTGAGCTCATCTGCCAAGGCTACATGGGCGGCATCGTTCTTGGCCACCATGAGGAGGCCAGAGGTGTCCTTGTCAATCCGATGGACGATCCCTGGACGAAGCTCGCCATTAATGCCTGACAAGTCTTTGATGTGATACATGAGGGCATTGACCAGAGTTCCACTGGTGTGACCAACACTAGGATGGACCACCATGCCCTGGGGTTTATTGACCACTGCGACATCAACATCCTGATAGACAATCTCTAAGGGGATATCTTCTGCTTCATAGGTCACTTCTTCGACTTGAGGGACTTCATAGCTTATGACATCCCCTTCTTTTACGGTATACTTGGCCTTTTTGACTTGACCGTTGACAAGGATCTTTCCTTCCTTGATCTGTTCATTAGCCAAGCCACGTGAGAGCTCAGTCAACTCTGAGACGGCCTTATCCAGTCGCGCACCAGCGACTTCCACTCTAACTTCCATGGCTCTCCTCTCTTAAAAGATAAATCAGTAACAATCCCACACCAACGGTTAAATAAATATCTGCTACATTGAAGATGGCAAAATTCATAAAATCCAAGTGAAACATGTCGACGACAAAGCCCTGACGAACCCTGTCAATAAAGTTGCCAATTCCCCCTGAGATAATCAGGGTCAACCCCAACAAGAGCCAGAGGGAACCTTTGATGTGACGATAAAGGTAGACAAATGCTGCTCCCATGGCTAGGATGGTAATGATGGTAAAGAACCACTGTTGGTTTTCTAACATGGAGAAGGCGGCACCTGAGTTCTTTAGATAGGTCAGGCTGACCACTTTGGGAATGAAGGTACGCATGCCTCCCAGTGGGATTTCCTTGACCACATACCATTTAACAGCTTGGTCCAAGGCAATTAGGAGGAGGATACTGACAAAAATACTTACTTTTCTCTTCATGTCCTACCTCTTCTCATCAAAATAGGCTTCCATAACTTGGACAAACTTCTCAGCCACTGGTGAAAGATCCACCTCTTCCCGCTTGACATAGACCATTTTATTATCCAGATCATCGATCAAGGGGATGACAGTAATGCCATTCACCGACTGACTATCCAAGAAACCAGAACCGGTCGCATAGGCGTCAGTCCGCTCTAGAATCCCATTCAAGGTCGCTCGATCTGTCACATTGAAGAGTTGGGAACTGCTACTCGTATCGACGAAGTTCTCCGAATAGTAGAGATACTCATCCTTTTCCTGGGTAAAGCGAACGGTCGGTAAGTGTGCCAAATCCTCCATCACTAAGGATTCTTTCTTGGCTAATGGATGAGCCTTGCGCAAATAGATATGCGTCTGGAATGGAATGAGGTCAATGACTTCTAAGCCCAATTTATCCACCCGTTGCATGATCCCCTTGGTATTTTGCTTGTTGAGGTAGATAATCCCTAATTCACTATGCCCTTGAGCCACTTCATCCAGGATTTGAACCGTCGTTGACTCAAAGATCCGGAAGTCTTTGTTCTCAGGATAAAGGACAGAGAATTGGGTAATCAAAGGGGGAAGGAAATCATAGTGCTGACTCGAGATCGAGAATTCCTTCTTTTCTTCTTCAGGATTGGCATACTGGTTTTGAAAAACATCAAAGCCCTTGACCAATTCTTGGGCCTTTTCATAAAATTCCATCCCCCGGCGGGTCAAGAAAGTGCCTGAACTAGTCCGACGGAAAATCTTAAAGCCCAGTTCCTTTTCCAAGTCTCTCACAGAGATGGACAGACTCGGCTGACTAACGTACATTTTTTCAGCTGCTTCACGAAAAGTACCACTATTGGCAATCGCGACAACATAGCGTAATTGTTGAATATTCATGTCTTCTTCCTTCTAACAATATCACTCCATTATACCATAATCTAGAGGATGAAAAAAGTTAGGGACTTCAATCGAGAAAGAGCACAAAAAAACTCTCTGATTGATCAGAGAGTTTTATAATCTGTTACCTCGCCTTTATATCTCAAGGCTCGGGATAAAAAGGTTCACTGAACCTTTTTATTTTGCGATTGGGTAAACAGAAACTTGTTTCTTATCGCGACCTTTGCGTTCGAAGCGTACTACGCCTTCAACTTTAGCGAACAAAGTATCGTCTCCACCACGTCCAACGTTCACACCTGGGTAGATGTGAGTACCGCGTTGACGGTAAAGGATAGATCCACCTGTTACAGTTTGTCCATCAGCTGCTTTAGCTCCAAGACGTTTTGCTTGTGAATCACGTCCGTTTGATGTAGAACCTCCACCTTTTTTGTGGGCGAAAAGTTGCAAGTTAGCAAGATTCAATTTCAACATAATTGTTTTCCTCCATGTTAGTTTTCTGTGATAACTCTTGTTTGGACGAACTCCGATGAGTTTTCCGATAAGTTTGCCATCCCTAAGAAAAATGATTCAAAGAATAGTTGGGTCATTTCTCTTTGATGAGGTGGAATGTCTGTCGGGATTGTTACCCGCATGAAGCCACCCTCTTCTTCGTTTAATTCTAGTTCCGGTTCATAGCCTGCGAATTTCTCAACTGAGTTGACAAAGTTAATGGCAAGCGTAGAAACCGATGCACACACGACATCTAAGCCGTATTCGCCACTTTCGGCGTGACCAGTAATTTCTGCACTCCTCAGCTCGCCATCTTCGGCTCGTTCAAAGACTGCTTGTATCATGTGTTCTCCTAAAAATTAAGCGTTGATTGCGTTGATGACAACTTTAGTGTAAGGTTGACGGTGACCTTGTTTACGGTGGCTACCTTTTTTAGGTTTGTACTTGTAAGTAACAACTTTCTTTTGTTTTCCTTGTTTTTCAACAGTTCCAACAACAGTAGCTCCAGCAACAAGTGGAGTTCCGACAACAGTGTTTTCACCACCAACAAGAACAACTTCGTTAAATGTAACTTCTTGACCAGCTTCAACGTTCAATTTTTCAACGTAGACTGCTTGACCAACTTCAACTTTAACTTGTTTTCCGCCAGTTTTAATGATTGCGTATGTGCTCATTATGCACCTCCTATGTATTTTTGGGTTTCCCCGTATTTTTGTGAAGACTCGCCTAGCATCGTGGGACGAACCACTTAAGCTCAAAGGATGAGCGACGATGATCGAGCGGTTGCACAGGCATGTGCATAGTCAACTCTCTAAGTATATCACTTCTATCAGACAAAGACAAGCATTTTTGTTCCTTGAAAACGGATTTTCTTTTAAAAAGTTCTTAAAGCCTTTAAAAGAATGAAATGCTTACTAAAAATCTTAGCTATCTTTATAAAGAAGCCATTTATGATTCTTTTCTGTTCTTTTGTTTGTTCCTTTGGTGACTGATGTCAACCATCATAAAATTCATGGAGCAATTGGATCAATTCTTGCTGTTGTTCTTGTAAGTTTTGACCGATGGTGGTTGATTGGATGAGGGTCCGGTCCTCCAGGTCTTCAATCACCTTCTTCAAGGAAGTTTGCTCAAATGGCGAATCTACAACTTTCTGAATATCATGGAAGGGTTGATGGGTGACCAGTTGAAAACCATAGGAATTGTTAAGGAGTGAATAACCTGCTGTACCTGTCTTCTTTTGATATGCTTCACAAAGCCCCCCATCAATGACAAAGAGCAGTCCTTCACCTCGAATGGGAGATTCCCCTTTTCCTGTTTTAACCGGTGTATGCCCATTCACAATACGAGACAGGTCTGTTTCAAGACCAAATTCCTCTAAAAGTAATTGGCAAATCTTTTTTGAATTACGATAGCTAAAATACTCATTTTCTACTTCCTGATGCGTTTCTGGCTCCTCAATAAAATACCGTTCAAAGGTCGTCATCTTATTCTTCCCAAAGAGGGGAGATAACGGCCCTCGCCAGCAATACCAAACTAAATCCGTCGAAAGGTCGTCTCCAACTTCTTTGTTTTTTGCTGCAAGTCGAATATGGTATTCGAAAAAGTCTAGTAATTCTTTCCCAGCATACTGGGCTTGATGAAGAACCAGAGGTTGAAATTCCCCAGAAGGTTTCAAGGGAATACAGCCATGAAAAAGCAAGTGATGATTGTAAACTTTATACATGGAACCTTTCTTCATTAACAGCTCCATATGTTTGGCCATTTTAGGAGATCCTTGGAAGGAAGCCAGCATGCTGTCTACTATTTGTTTTTCCTCTAAGGATAATTCAGAAGGATTTTCCCAATCTATGGTTTGGAAGCAGGTATTTTTCAAGGAATAGCTGATCCCGTCAATGCTGATTGTATTCTTCCAATAATCAATGTGATACAGCAAGATTTGATTGTCCATCTGAAATTCCGGCCGTCTCTTCATCAATTGAGTTTCTATCTTAAATTGGAGAATGGCCAGCGCTTGATGGACTTTTTCCAGCTGCAATATTTCTTCAGCTGTAAATTCCTCCGCTCTTGTCCCCAGGATGGGCCTAAACTTAGGATTGGCTTTGTAGGTTTTATCCGCAAACAGGGTTAAGGATCGAATGTTTAAGCCGTAGGCTTTTTCGATATCCCACAAGTAACCGTAACGAGCTGCAATGCGCAATACATTCAATAAACAGGCCTTGGATCCAAAGAAAGCTCCCATCCAAATGATATCGTGATTGCCCCATTGAATATCTAAGGAATGAAACTGAAGGAGCACATCCATTACCTGGGCACTTCCAGCCCCTCTATCAAAAATATCTCCTACCACATGCAGGTGATCTATCAATAAGCGACGAATACTGCCGGCAATTCCCAAGATAAAAGGATCCGCTTCTCTTAGTTCAATAACATAACTTAGGATAGTCTGGTAATAAGAATGTTTATCGGCTAGCGTAAGATCACTATAGATCAATTCTTCAATGATATAGGCATATTCCTGGGGCAAGGCCTTCCTAAGTTTGGAACGGCTATATTTAGCTGCTACAAAACTCAATAGTGTTAAGAGTTGAGAAATCGTAGATTTATACCACTCTTTCTCCTTATTCACTTGTTCCAAAACCCTCTCTGGATAGGATACCAGAGCTGACAGTGTATTCTTTTCCTCTTGTGACAAGGAAGCTGCAAAGCAATCATTAATTTTCTCATTTAAAATTCCAGCGCAACTCCTCAAAATATAATCAAAAGCCGCAAATTCTCCATGAATATCACTTATGTAGAGCTCTGTCCCTTTTGGTAGGTTTAAAATGGCCTCAAGATTAGTGAGTTCAGTAATGACTTTTTGACGAGAATCAAATTTTTCTAGTAAAATACGCTTATATTGCTCCATATCATTTCTCCAAGGAATCTGCAGTTACAACCCAATCTAGAATGATTCAAGAATCAGTTCATCTTCTTTAATTGCTCCTCAATTAGGAAAGCTGTCTCTTCAATCGATTTATCCGTCATATTGATGACTTGAGCGCCATATTGTTTAAAGACCTTCTTGGAATAATCCAATTCTTGATAGATTTTTTCTAAATCCGTATAGCTTGTTTCTTGTGTTAATCCTAAAGAATCCAAGCGATGACTTCGAACTTTCATTAATTTTTCGGGCTCACAGATCAGACCAATTAAACGACGAGAGTCAACCTTATCTAAGACCTGAGGTAAAGGAACTTCTGGGATCAAAGGTAGATTTGCAACCTTGTAGCCCTTATTGGCCAGGTAAATACTCAGGGGTGTTTTTGAGGTACGGGAAACACCAAGCAGGACCAAATCGGCTTCTAAAAACCCCTGGGGTGCCTTACCGTCATCATATTTCACAGCGAATTCGATTGCTGAAATCTTTTTAAAATAATCACTGTCCAGGCGGTGCAAGGTTCCTGGAACTTCGATTGGTCTGGTTCCGGTCTTTTCTTGGATGATTTCAAAGAATGGATGCATGAGATCTAAATAAGCCAGACCATTTTTTTGGCTAAATTCTCTAGCTACTGATGCTAACTGACTATTGACCAAGGTGCTGATGACAAGTGCATTATCCTTCAAGGCATCATATAAGATATCCAAGAGTTCCTCTTCTTGATTGATAAAAGGGAAACGGTAACTATTATTAAAAATGATATCTGGATACTGTGCGGTAACTGCTGACAATAATTTTTGGGAAGTCCCTCCCAAAGAATCTGAAATACTATATACAATGATCTCTTTTTTCATATTTATTCCTCTTCACTCTTCAGTTCAGCATTTCTTGCTTGTAAGATAATGTAATCGAGCAAGACTGATTTGGTCACCGTTCCCACAATTTTTCGGTCATTTTCCTCATCGACTACCGGTAAGGAATCGATGGCATGATCCTGCAAGAGGGCAGCCGCTTCTAGGATGTTCATGTCTTTTGTACAGGTAATGATATGTGGCATTCGAGTCATACAAACTGCTACAGGGGTAGTCTGGATACTCGAATTAAGAGATGCCCTCAATAAATCTTTACGGGACATAATACCCAGTAAGAGCTTGTCTTCATCGATAACATAAAGGACATCGGCATCATACATAAATAGGGTGATAATGGCATCCTGAATATAGGAATCATGGGTGACTAATACAGGAGAGGTCATGATCTCTGCCACTTCTTTTTGAAAAGTATCAAAAAAGAAAAGTGTTTCGAGATCTAATCCAGAATAAGTATAGCCAATTTTGGGAGTCGCTTTCAATATACCAACCAAGGTCAAAAAGGACAAATCTGGTCGCAGGGTCGCTCTTGAAATATCCAATAAATCAGAAATCTTCTCTCCACTTAAGGGCTGATGCATTTTTACAATTTCAACTATTTTCTTTTGTCGTTCACTTAATTTCAAAATTTCCTAGCCTTTCTATTTCTAGCTCCATGATGATGATATCAGGCATCTCTAAAGCAATATTTGTCATATTTTCATCATTTACTTTTAAATAATCATCATTTTTAATAAACATTATAGCAGAATAATCCAATTAGTCAACATAAAAAGATGTATGTTTTGTTTGACAAATATATGTGATGTATAATACAATGATTTTGTCTTAAATATGACACATATTTAGTTTTTTGGAGGCTTATATGACAAAATGGATTTACTCCTTCGAAGAAGGAAGTGCGAAGGCCAATGATCTACTGGGTGGGAAAGGCGCTAATTTAGCTGAGATGAGCCATCTGGGACTACCGGTTCCTCCTGGATTTACCATCACCACAAAAAGTTGTATCCACTATCTCGATAATCCCGACTTCTTTGAGTCCTCTTTGAAAGAGGAAGTTTTGAAAGCGGTTGCTAAACTTGAAGAAAAAACGGGTAAGTCTTTTAGCGGAGAAGATCCTCACTTACTCTTAGTGTCTGTCAGAAGCGGGGCTAAATTTTCTATGCCTGGGATGATGGATACCATTCTCAATCTTGGTCTCAATGATCAGCAGACTCAATTACTGGCCAAAGAAACCAATCTAGATTTTGCCTACAACTGCTATCGCCGTCTACTCCAGATGTTTGCTGATGTAGTCTATGGCATCGATAAGGGACTTTTTGATGATCAACTAGCAGCTTTTGAACAAAAACAGAATAAAAAGGTCCATGATTTTGACCTAGCCCAGCAACAGGAATTGATCCAGCACTATAAAGATCTCTACTCCAAACACAAGCAAGAATTTCCTGAGAACCCTCATGAACAACTCTTCGCTGCCATCCAAGCTGTCTTCAAATCCTGGAACAACAATCGGGCTAGAATTTATCGGGAGCTTCATCAGATCCCTCATGATTTAGGAACAGCTGTCAATGTCCAGGCCATGGTCTTTGGAAATAGTGACCAAGCCAGTGGTACAGGGGTTTGCTTCACTAGAAACCCTGCAACTGGTGAGGCAGAACTGTTTGGTGAATTTTTGCTCAATGCTCAAGGGGAAGATGTGGTCGCTGGGATCCGCACTCCTGAGCCGATTGCAGCCTTAAAAGAAATCCAACCTGAAACCTATCAGGCTTTCAGAGACTACGCCAAGATCCTTGAAAACCACTATAAGGATATGCAGGATATTGAATTTACCATTGAGAAAGGCAAGCTCTACATCCTCCAAACCCGAAATGGTAAACGAACATCCAAAGCTTCTTTAAAGATTGCTCTAGATATGGTGGACCAAGGTCTAATTCGTAAGGAAGAAGCTCTCCTGAGAGTCACTCCTACTTCCATCAGTCAACTGATTCATCCAGTCTTTGAAGAAACTGCTTTAGAGAAAGCACCCTTCTTAGCTCAAGGCCTACCAGCCAGCCCAGGTGCAGCTACTGGACAAATCGTCTTTACCGCCGACCGAGCTAAAGAAATCGATCAAGAAGGTAAAAAAGTCATCCTGGTTCGGCAAGAAACTTCCCCAGAAGATATTGAAGGCATGATTGTCAGCCAAGCTATTGTTACCAGCCAAGGGGGAATGACCTCCCACGCTGCTGTTGTAGCTCGTGGCATGGGAACTTGCTGTGTCGCAGGTTGCGGAGAATTGACTATCAGTGAAGAAAATAAAACCCTTTCCTGTGGCAATCTGGTCCTAAGGGAGGGAGATCTCATCTCCGTCGATGGTTATTCTGGTCGCATTTATCGTGGCGAACTTCCTACTGTCCTAGTTGAGAACAACCAAGACCTCCAGCGCTTGCTTGTTTGGGCAGATGAAGTCGCCATCCTCCAAGTTCGAGCCAATGCAGAAACCGTCAAAGACTTGACGACCGCTATGAACTTTGGGGCCAAAGGGGTCGGGTTGGCCCGGACGGAACACATGTTCTTTGGACAAGAACGGATTCTTGAAATGCGTCGCCTCATCTTAGCGGATACCGAAAAAGAAACAAAAGAAGCCCTCAATAAGCTCCTAGAATTCCAAGAAAAAGATTTCTACCAAATGTTCCAAACCGTCCAAGATAAACCGATGATTGTCCGCCTGCTCGATCCACCTATGCATGAGTTTCTACCTAAGGATTCCCAAGAAATTGCATTATTAGCAAGCAAACTAAAAAAATCTCCTGATAAACTTGCCGACCGTATTGAAAGTCTGCAGGAAAGCAATCCGATGTTGGGACACCGGGGTTGCCGTCTCGGCATAACCAAGCCGGATATCTACAAGATGCAGACAGAAGCTATTTTTAGAAGTGCTATCAAATTGCATCAAGAAGGTCAAAAGATTAAGCCGGAAATCATGGTTCCTTTAATTGCTGATCAAAAAGAATTAGCATGTATCAAAGAGTATCTTGTTCAGCATATTGAACAGCTTTTCAAACAGTATGGTCAGGAGCCATTCCCTTATGAAATTGGTACCATGATTGAACTGCCCCGCGCCTGCCTAACTGCTGATAAACTGGCTCAAGAAGCCGATTTCTTCAGCTTTGGCACCAATGACTTGACCCAGATGACCTATGGCTTCTCTCGGGATGATATTGGCAAGTTCATCGGCCACTACAAGGACAAGGATATTCTTTCTTTTGACCCCTTCCAAAAAATCGATAGGGAGGGAGTCGGTGAATTAATGAGAATTGCTATCAGCAAGGCCCGTCAAGTAAAACCGAACCTCACTATCGGTATCTGTGGCGAAGTTGGCGGAGATCCTTCTTCAATCTCCTTCTTCCAAGACATACAAGTCACCTACGTTTCCTGCTCTCCTTACCGGGTTCCTGCTGCTAGACTAGCCGTCGCTCAAGCAGCACTCAAAGAAGGACAGAATTAAGTCCCCCTTACATTAGAAAAGCACCCTTGAAGCTAGAAGCATCGCATCTACATTCAAGGGTGCTATTTGTCTTTATCAAACTCACGCCAGTGGTCAGGGCTCTTAGTGAGATCTGATCACCTTCATCTCTTACAACAAATCCTCAATCAGCTCATCGACTTCATCCGCTTCCGCTTGAGGCGTGATTTCTGTCACGATGATACCTGCGACAGCCCGCTCCACCAAAGCTTCCACGTCCATACGTTCCTCATACTTCTCCGCATTTTTGAGTTTCGGATTAGTCTTTGGACGATCCGGTGCAAAGATGGTACAGCAATCTTCGAAAGGCTGGATAGAGATTTCAAAGGTATCAATGGCTTGGGCGATATCGATAATCTCCAACTTGTCCATAGTCACCACTGGACGAATGACGGGCGTATTGGTCACGGCATTGATAGCCTGCATGCTCTCCAGTGTTTGGCTGGCAACCTGACCAAGACTTTCCCCATTGATGATGACTAAGCCACCACGAATTTGACGGATACGGTCTGTAATGCGCATCATAAAGCGACGGGTCAGAGTCATGAGATAAGCTTCCGGCGCCTTGGCTTTAATCTCTTCTTGAATCTCAGTAAAAGGTACCTCGATAAACTGGATATTGCCCCCAAACTTAGTCAATTTACGAGTTAAATCGTGGGCTTTTTTCAGCGCACCCGGGCTGGTATAAGGCGGGCTAGCAAAGTGAACCGCTTCAATGTCCACACCACGCTTCAAGGCTAGGTAACCCGCTACTGGAGAATCAATCCCACCAGATAGCATGAGCATGCCTTTACCAGACGTCCCAACTGGCAGACCACCTGCTCCCTTAATGGTTTCATAAGAGATATAGGCTGCTTCTTCCCGGATCTCTACTTGGAGGTTGATATCCGGTTTTTTCATTTGGGCTTGGATACTTGGGATCGCTTCAAAGACAGCGCCACCCAAGGTTTGGTTGAGCTCACGGCTATCCAACTCAAAAGAATGGTCACTTCGTCTGCTGGAAATCTTGAAGGTCATCCCTTCTTGGTAAATATCCTGCATGATTTCTTGAACGGCTGAAATCAAGGCTGAGACTGATTTTTCAATCTTGTAAACGGGTGAAAAATTTTGAATCCCGAAGACCTGTTTGAGGGATTCAGCTACCTGTTCATAATCCGTTCCATTTAGATAGGCATGGGCTCGGTCCCGATCGGCTGTCACTTTGACAGCTGGGTAAATAGACAAGACATCTGAGATATTATTGCGCAATTTATTAATAAAGCGCATCCGGTTCTTTCCTTTAGTAGAAAGCTCCCCATAGCGGATCATAATTTCTGAATAAGTTAATGGCATAGTAACTTCCTTTTCTTTTCCTTAACGCACCTTACGTGTTTTTTCATAAATCAGTTTGAACTTGGTCAAAAATTGCTCGACCTGACTCATGTCATTTTCGAGATCAAGACTGAGGCGGACTGCTGTTTGTGCCAGAGCCTTATCGACTCCCATAGCAATCAGGGTTCCAGCTGGTTTGCCAGCCTTGGAAGAGCAGGCAGAGGTTGTCGAGATATAAATCTCATACTCTTCGAAAGCGTGGACGATGACTTCTCCTCGCACACCCTTGATGCCGAAAGTCAAGATATGGGGTGCAAAGCCCTCATCTCCTGAGAAGACAGTCACATCTGGATAGTGGGCTAATTCTTCACGAATAACTTCCTTCAACTGATGGCACTTGCGTTCAAAGTCCTCTTGACGCTCCATCGCCAAGCGCAAGGCCTTGGCAGTCGCTGCAATTCCAGCTAAGTTCTCAGTCGTCGAACGAAGGTCCTTTTCTTGTCCGCCACCTGTTAAGAGGGGACTGATCTTTTTGCCTTCTTTGAGATAGAGGAAACCAACCCCACGAAGTCCATGGAACTTGTGACTGGAGAAGGTGGCTAGATCCACCCGTTCTGGCAGGTAGAGAGCGGTTGAAACCTTAGCCAGCGCCTGAACGCCATCGACATGGAAGGTGATGGTCGGACGATCTGCCAATAGATCCGCAATGGCTTGAATAGGCTGGATAGAACCTACTTCGTTATTAACTGCCATGATAGAAACGAGGGTTGTATCAGGGCGCAAGAGTTTTTCCAACTCTTCTACTTGGACAAAGCCACGCGCATCAACTGGAGCAATATCCACTTCAAATCCTTGACCTTGTAGCCAGAGGGCTGATTCCTTCACAGCCGGATGCTCAATAGCTGAGACAATGATGTGCTTTCCATAAGGAGCTTTTTCAAAAGCAACTCCCTTGATCGCCCAGTTGTCTCCTTCAGTTCCACCTGAGGTGAAATAGATTTCTTCTGCTTTCTTGCCTAGGAGGGAAGCAATCTGCTTACGAGATGCCTCCAAGATCCGAGTCGCTTGACTTCCCAGGTTGTGCAAGCTGGAGGGATTGCCCCAAATTTTGCTTGCGACTTCTGTGTAGGTAGCCAAGGCTTCTGGATAAGGTTTGGTTGTTGCTGAATTATCAAAGTAAATCATCTTCCACACTCTCCTAGTCAATTTTCAATCATCTTATTGTAACATTTATAGGTTGGAGGGACAAGGATTTGGCAGGCTTCATTTTGTTCCTAGTTTCAGACAGAAAACTTGTAAATTTCTCAAAATAGCTTATGATGAAGATGGAGAGTTTTGTAAAACGCTTACAAGATCCCCTGTTGTTTTTTATGACCTACTCAAGTCCAGAACTGGAACGGATTGAAGTTACAAGGAGACAAGCATGAAACGACCGATCTATTTTTCCATTGCCCTAGCTGGAAGTCTTGCTATTGGAGGACTGCTCACTGTCCTACCACCACTTCCATTTGCCCTCCCTTCTGCCCGACTAGCCTGTCACGGTAAAGGACAGTGTGACCTACAACAGCCCTTGGAGAAGCCACCTTACTTTAGGGAAGATGAAGGCAGTCTCCGAGAAATGAGCCTTATCCAACCAATCCCTGGTGAATCCGATAGCCACATCGAATTTAATTGCTTGGTCGAATACAATGGCTGGTTCCGTCGTATTATCCGTGTCAAAGATGTAAAAGTGATTTCAAAAACCAAGGAATTCAAGGGTAAAATTGACTACTCTATCCCGGATCCAAACAAGATAGAGATTCAGGCGAATGGCCAGTTTATCTCTCCTAATGACTCCTCTAGTTTTAGTAACCATGAAATCATCAGCCAGCCTAGTCAAACAAACCAAGCAATTTCCGTCTCTGAAAAAGGACAGGCAAACTTTGAAACGTCCTCTGAAGCAAGCGAGACTCAAAGCGTCCAGTTTGAAAGCAATTTGAAATTTTAAAAACCTCTTTCATTTCTTCTTAGACATTTTCATAAAAATAACGTATAATGACTAAAGTGTTCACATAAAAGAACCAAATATGAAATGAAGAGGAAACAGATTATGTCACAATACTCACGAAAAGAAAAACACCAAGACAGCAACAAACCATCAAGAAGCGAAAAAGTGAAACAGAGCCTTTCTTTATTCCAGATGATTGTCGCAACGATTGCTAGTCTTCTCGGGATTATCGTTACTTCCTTTACTATTTACAGTATCATGAAACCGACAACTAAGACAGAGGAGAAAAAAGATGGCTCCACTAGCGTTGTGGTTGTCCATGAAAAGGATGGA
The DNA here is from genome assembly GCF_001069335.1 of Streptococcus sp. 1171_SSPC. Classification (NCBI taxonomy): domain Bacteria; kingdom Bacillati; phylum Bacillota; class Bacilli; order Lactobacillales; family Streptococcaceae; genus Streptococcus; species Streptococcus sp. 1171_SSPC. The sequence continues at coordinate 18,590 of NZ_JWAK01000015.1, read as the reverse complement.
TCTGCTACTGATTCAAGTGCTACCGGAACGGACACCAGTGCTAGCAGCAACCAAGCATCCGAATCAAGCTCTGAACAAACCGATTCTTCACAGGCAGAAACCAGTGCCAGTGAAGCTCCTGCAGACACAACACCATCTGCTACAGATACTGAATCATCTGCTAACCAGTAAAAAAAAAGACCGTTTGGTCTTTTTTTGTTTCTAAAATAGAAAAGCCTCTGTCGGCCAGAAATCCTGACTGATAGAGGCTTGATTTTATTTGATCACTTCTTGTGTCTTCGCATAGTTGGCTTCGACAGCTTCTTTTTCGGCTTTCCACCAGTCTTGGTTATCTGTATACCACTTAATGGTTTCTTCCAAACCTGCTTCGAAGTTTGTGAATTGTGGTTCCCAACCTAATTCTTCACGCAATTTTGTTGAATCAATAGCGTAACGCAAATCGTGACCAGCACGGTCTGTTACACGGTCGTAAGCATCTTTTGGTTGTCCCATTTTTTCAAGGATGAGCTCAAGCACTTCTTTGTTGTTCTTTTCACCATCGGCACCGATCAGGTAAGTTTCACCGATACGGCCTTTAGTGAGGATAGCCCAAACACCAGTTGAGTGGTCGTTAGTGTGGATCCAGTCACGGACGTTCTTCCCTTCACCATAAAGTTTTGGCTTGATGCCAGACAAGATATTGGTGATTTGACGTGGGATGAATTTTTCGATGTGTTGGTATGGTCCGTAGTTGTTTGAACAGTTAGAAATCGTTGCTTTGACACCAAATGAACGTACCCAAGCTTTCACAATCAAGTCTGAAGCAGCCTTGGTTGATGAATAAGGTGATGATGGGTTGTATTTGGTTTCAGCAGTGAATTTTTCACCAGGACCTTCCCCATGTCCAGGGAGATCTTCACGCAATGGAAGGTCTCCATACACTTCGTCTGTTGACACGTGGTGGAAACGAATATCGTATTTACGAGCAGCTTCCAAGAGTGTGTAGGTACCAATGAAGTTTGTATGGATAAATGGTGATGGGTCATTCAATGAATTGTCATTGTGGCTTTCAGCTGCATAGTGAACGATCGCATCAGCCTTAGCAGCCAGTTGGTCAACCAATGCTGCGTCAGCAATGTCACCCACAACCAATTCAACACGGTCCCCAAGGATTTCTTCGATGTTGGCACGGTTACCTGCGTAAGTGAGTTTGTCAAGGACAGTCACATGCACGTCTGGATGGTTGTTGTAGACATAGTGTACGAAGTTTGAACCGATGAAACCAGCGCCACCGGTTACGATGATGTTTTTGTATTCAGTCATTTTTTCTCCAAATAGTTTTTAGTTTTGATTGTTCCTTTGGCTAGTGAGGGACGCCAGCAACCCTTCGGTTTCATGGCTAAATCCGGAGCCCATGTCTCCGGATTTCCCTACAAGATTCCCTACGGCAATCTTGTTTCCACTAGGGCAGGAACAATCCTACCAAGCTCCTTGCAGTCGCAAAAATACTGTGCAAGGTTTATTTTTACAAATCTTCTGCTTTTAGGGGTTTGACGTCTTTGAGCAATGGGTGGTTCTTATCTGCTTCTGAGACTTCTGCTTCTTCCAAGTTTTCCCATTGGATGTCTAGGCTTGGGTCTGCATAGTTGACAAAAGCATATTTTGGCTTGAGCTCCAATGCCCAGTAGTCATTGACCAAATAGCTGTAGGCTACTTTGTCAGACAAAACTTGGAAACCATTGGCTACGCCACGAGGAACAAAAATCCCTTTAGAGGCATCGATCACAGTTTGATAGGTGTTCCCAAATGTTTCACCTTCACGAAGGTCTACCCAAGTGCCAAGAACCTTTCCTTCATCTGCCACAGAAATGTACTTGTCCCAAGGTTCTGCATGCAGACCACGTAAGACATGCTTGCGCGAGAAAGAAACGTTATTTTGCAACTTGCCTTCGGCAAAGAAGCTTTCAGGGAAGCCAAGAGGAAGCATTTTTTCCTTTTGGAAGTTTTCCTTGAACCAACCACGGTTGTCCCCATGAACTGGAATATCAAACTCCATCAAACCTGGGATGGCTTCAATCTTGCGGGCTGCTAATTCTTTTCCGAAAAATTGTTCTGTCATTAAACTTCTCCAATCAAACGGAGCAAGTATTGTCCGTATTCATTTTTCTTAAGAGGTTGCGCCAATTCATGGACTTGTTCTTTGGTGATATAGCCCATGCGATAGGCGATTTCTTCAAGGTTGGCAACTTGGACGTTTTGCAAGCGTTGAACAGTCTCGATATATTGAGAAGCCTGCAAGAGACTTTCGTGAGTTCCCGTATCCAACCAAGCAAAGCCGCGGCCCATGAGCTCAACAGAGAGATCTCCACGCTCCAAATAAGCCTTGTTGACATCAGTGATTTCAAGCTCGCCACGAGGACTTGGTTTGATGTTTTTGGCAATTTCTACCACATCATTGTCATAGAAGTAAAGTCCAGTCACTGCAAAATTCGATTTTGGATGTTCTGGTTTTTCTTCGATAGAGATGGCGTTCATATCCGAATCAAACTCTACCACACCGAAGCGTTCTGGATCTTTGACTTGGTAACCAAAGACAGTCGCTCCTTTTTCTTTTGCTTCAGCCCGTTGCAACATCTTGGTTAAGCCATTTCCATGGAAGATATTATCTCCAAGAACGAGGGCAACATGATCGTCACCAATGAACTCTTCACCAATGATAAAGGCTTGTGCCAAGCCGTCTGGACTTGGTTGTTCTGCATAAGAGAGGGAAATACCAAGTTCAGAACCATCTCCAAGAAGCTCTTCAAAACGAGGAAGATCTTGCGGAGTTGAGATAATCAAGATTTCTTTGATCCCTGCCAACATAAGAGTTGACAATGGGTAGTAGATCATTGGTTTGTCATAAATGGGCATCAACTGTTTGGAAGCGGCACGGGTCAAAGGATACAAACGAGTCCCCGAACCACCGGCTAAAATAATACCTTTCATAATGTTAGGCCTTTCTACGTAGTCATTACCCTTATTTTATCATGTTTATATAAAAAAGTCACCTTGCATTTGTGTTGCAAGGTGATGACCGGAGATGAGAGTTGTAGAATTGTTAGCATTGGTCTTACTCATGATTCAAATAGATTACTGCTCCTTGACTGAGCCGTCTGAAAACCTTACCTTGTAGTAGAGCCCACTCAACCACTTCGTCTTGCTCGACAATCCAAAGAAAATTGAGAGGCTAGGACTTTTGTCCCAGCCTACTTCTTCACATACTGATCAACTGGATAATCTGCTGGATCCAAGCGCACCTTTCCTCCTGCCACTAGTTGGGCTAGATGCCAACCAATGAGGGGACCCGTTGTGAGGCCGGACGAACCTAGTCCACTAGCGACATAGAGGCCTGCTTGATCAGGAACAGCTCCCCAAAATGGTGAAAAGTCACTGGTGTAGGCCCGAGTACCCACGCGCTCGCCGACAACTGTCGCTTGAGCTAGTTCTGGATAGTAGGCCAAGGCTTCTGTTTCCATCTGATTTAGCAGAACTTGATCAACCGTCAGGTCAAAGCCCATCTCATTCTCATGGGTAGCGCCCATACTGATTTTGCCATTTTGGAAGGGAATGATATCCAACTCTCCTTCAGGCATGACCACGGGATAATCATCAGTAACTAAGTCTAGCTGATAATCCCGCAACTGTCCTTTTTGGGGACGGACATCGACTTGGTAGCCAAGTGGCTCGAGCACCTGACTCAGCCAGGCTCCTGTCGCTAGGATAACTTGGTCATAGCTTTCTCCTGCTATCTGATAGCCATGATCCGAGGCGGAAAGAGCAACCTCTTCCTTGATGACTCTTGCCCCACTTGCCTTTAGAAGGGTTTCCGTTAGAAGGGCTCCCTCTACATGGGCCCCACCTGATGAATAAAGGAGATTCTCAAACCCTTGCAGACCTGGGAATTGCTGGGCCACTTCTTCTGTGGTCAAAATCGATAAGTCTCCGATTAAGGGAGATTCTTCCCGTCGACTCAGCGCCAACTGATAGAGTTCATCTAATTTCTCTTCCTTCTTCTTAAGGAGATAGACCCCTGTCTGCTGGTAAAAGTCTGTTTCGATTCCGTCCTTGGCCAGGTCCTCTACCAATTCTTGGTAAAAATCAGCTCCCAGACGAGCCAGACGATACCAGGCCTTATTCCGCCGTTTGGAAAACCAAGGGCTGATAATGCCTGCCGCTGCCTTAGTTGCTTGGCCGACTCCATGGTCATAGACGGTCAGATCCACTTGTGCTTCTTTGGATAAATAATAGGCGGCAGTAGACCCTACGATCCCTGCACCGATAATGGCAACTTTCATGATGGCCACTTAGATATGGTAAAAAGGATTGGTACTGGCTTGACTGCCAATCACTTCAATCTCCCACGCTTCTTCAGCTTTCCACTGATTGAGCTTTTCTACTAGTTTCGAGACAAAGAGAACCTCGATATGGTGCCCTGGATCCAAGGCCAAGAGCCCATCGCTCAGCATGTCTTGAGCCGTGTGGTAGTAGATATCTCCTGTGATATAGACCTCAGCTCCTTTAGCGAGAGCATCCTTGTAAAAGGACTGGCCACTTCCTCCACAGATGGCGACACGCGCAACAACCCGATCCAAATCAGTCTGGTCATAACTGACCAAGCGCAAAGCATCTAGGCCAAAAGTTTCTTTGACCTTTTCAGCCAACTGACCAAAGGTTTGGGCGGACAGCTGACCGATGCGCCCGATTCCGAGTTCTTCTCCTGTTATACTGAGGGGCTCTGTATCTTCAATGTCCAAAAGTTGGCAGAACCAATCGTTGAGACCATCTGGGACAATGTCAATATTGGTATGGCTGACGTAGACTGCGATATCATGCTTGATCAAATCGATATAGATTTGATTTTGGGCCCGATCGGCTACCAAATCCTTGATGGGACGGAAAATGGGCGCGTGCTTGACGATGATCAAGTCCACCCCATGGGCGATAGCTTCTGCCACCGTCTGCTCGCGGATATCCAGAGCCACCATGACCTTTTGGATGTCTTTTTGTAGCGTGCCGACCTGTAGGCCACGGACATCTCCCTCCATGGAAAGCTCCTGAGGACAATAGGCTTCATAGCGTTTGATGACTTCACTTGCTAACATGTAGAACCTCCTTGATTTGTGCGATGCGCTCTTCTAACGATGCTCTGGCAGATTGATTATCAACTGGGACCTGCTCCAAGGCAAAGGCTAATTTCTCTACTTCCTTGGACCACTTTTGGACAAATGCTGGAGCTTGTTCCCGCATCAAATAGGGACCAAAACGCAGTTCCATAGCTGTCAACTCTTGAGAACCCTGTTCCACCACGAGGATCTCATAGAACTTCTCATTTTCTTCCAAGATTGCTTCATCAACAATGCGGAAATCATGGTCTACTAACCAAGCCCGCAGTTCATCTTCCCGATTATTGGGCTGTAGGACCAAGCGAGAGACATTGGCTAATTTTTCAAGACCTGCTGCTAGGATATCAGCAATCAAGCGTCCTCCCATGCCAGCAATGGTGATACAGGAAATGCCGTCTGCTGGTTCAAAGGCAGCCAAACCATTGGCCAGACGGACCTCAATCTTGTCCTCCAAGCCATTATCTGCGACATTTTGGAGGGCAGACTGATAGGGTCCCTCAACCACTTCACCAGCAATGGCAGCCTCAATCTTGCCTTCTTGTAAGAGGGCGATTGGCAGATAAGCATGGTCACTCCCCACGTCCAACAGACGCGCTCCAGCTGGGACGAAGCTAGCCACCAAGTCCAAGCGATTTGATAATTTTGTAAATTCCATGTGCTACTTTCTAAACTTTTATTCCATCCTTTAGTATACCATGTTTGCACCATTAAAAAAAGGCGCAACGGCGCCCTTTTCTTATGCATTAATTTCCTTATACTCTACTTCCAAGCCACGTTTTACAGCTGGGCGATTAGCAATTTTCTCTGTCCAAGCTTGCAAATGCTTGTATTCCTTCACATCTAGGAAAATTCCTGCTCGGTCCCAGACCTTGTCTTGGGCTAGACGGCCATACCAAGACCAGATGGCAATATCCGCAATGGTATAGTCATCTCCTGCAATATAAGGTTTAATCGCCAATTCCTTGTCCAGTAGGTCCAATTGGCGTTTAGCTTCCATAGCAAAACGGTTGATGGCATACTCGATTCTCTCAGGAGCATAATGGAAGAAATGGCCAAATCCTCCGCCTAAAAAAGGCGCGGCACCTGTCTGCCAAAAGAGCCAGTTGAGAACTTCTGTCCGTTTAGCAGGATCAGACGGGATTAATTGGCCAAATTTCTCTGCTAGATACAAGAGAATATTGGCTGATTCAAAGACCCGAATGTCTTGATCGCCTGATTGATCCAACATGGCTGGAATTTTTGAGTTGGGATTGATGGCTACAAAGTCACTGCCAAATTGATCTCCCTCGCCAATCTTAATCCGATAAGCATCATAACCAGCTTCCACTCCCAACTCTTTTAATTCTTCCAGCATAATGGTGGCCTTGATCCCATTAGGTGTTGGAAGGGTATAGAGTTGGAAAGGCTGGTCGCCTTTTGGAAGAGTTTGTTCAAAGCGGGCACCTGCTGTTGGTTGGTTCAAACCACCCCAGGCTCCTCCCATCTGGCTCGGTGCTTCCCATACTTCTGGTAATTGATAGTCTGACATACTTTTCTCCTTTGTCTATGTTACTACTAGCATATCAAATCCAGTCGCTACTTTCAAAAATCTGCTACACTAGCTTTACTTGACTTTTCTTGGCAAAATGATAGTATAGAAAAAATACATTTTGAAGGAGAAAAAACATGTCCACGATCGACTTTCATAGTTTGGCAAAGACAGAACTACACTGCCACTTAGACGGTTCCTTGTCTCTTCCGACCATTCGCCAATTGGCAGCCATGGCCAATATTGACCTTCCTGCTAGTGATGAAGAGCTCAAGCACCATGTCACTGCACCTGCCCACTGTGAGAATCTTTTGGACTATTTGGAGGCCTTCGACTACATTCGCCCTCTTCTTCAGACCAAGGAAGCCTTGACCCTTGCTGCTTATGATGTGGCCAAGCAAGCTGCTTTGGAAAATGTCGTCTACATTGAGGTTCGTTTTGCCCCAGAATTGTCCATGGACCAAGGGCTCACTGTCCCAGAAACTATCGATGCTGTCTGTGAAGGACTGCGCCAAGCCCAGGATGAATTTGGCATTGTCTCAAAAGCCCTCGTCTGTGGTATGCGCCAGTCGGATCAAGAACTCACCTCTCGTATCCTGGCAGAAGCCAACCAAGTTAGGGATCAAGATTTTGTCGGCTTTGACTTCGCTGGGGATGAACACCACTACCCACCACAAGCCATTGATGCCCTCATCCAACAGGTTAAAAGGTACAACCGTCCCATGACCCTGCATGCTGGCGAGTGCCACTGTCCAGCCAACGTCGCTCAATCCATGGCCTATGGCATCAAACGAAATGGTCACGTGACCTTGCTAGCGGATGAACCAAAGCTTCTAAAAGAGTTTGTGAAAAATGGGGTCACCGGTGAGCTCTGTTTAACTAGTAACCTTCAAACCAAGGCAGCTACCACTGTGGCGGACTTCCCTTACCTCAAGATGAAGGAAGCTCAAGCCCATATCAGTATCAACACCGATAACCGGACCGTCTCTGATACCGACCTGGCCAAGGAATATGCCCTCTACCATCGCCACTTCCAAACGACGCCAGCTGACTTTTACCAGCACAATGTCGATGCCATCCAAGCTTCCTTTGCTAGTGATGAGGAAAAACAAGAACTCCTCACCAAACTAGAAAAAGCTTACGCGGACTATTTATAAACAAAAAAAGCTAGCACTTTATGAGTGCTAGTTTTTTAATCTTTCCACAAATCCATCGCCTGTAAGAAATCATCTGAAACTGTGACATTTTCAGGCTGAAGGGCTTCCCGTTCTTGTTGTTTGATTTTTAATTGTGTCAAACTGGTAATGCCCTCCCGTCGCCAATTGCGCAGAATGGCCTGAATGTATTTCCAGTGAGGTTTGCCATTAAAGACAGCTTCTCTCAAGGCAGCCTTCACAATATCAGGGTCTGTTTGGTCCTGCTTGACTGTCTGCGTCAAATCTTCGATTTCAAATGGCGTCAACAAACGTCCCAACTCCTGCTCAAAGGTTTTGACCAAATCAGCCAGTTCATTCTCTGCTTGCTTGTCTTGCCCACGCTTTGCGGTATCTGTCTTACTTTGAAGCAGGTCATCCAAGCGTTCAAGGGCAATAGTCGCATCAAATAGAACTTCAATCTCTCCATCCAGCTCAATGGTCCGATATTGGAGCAACCCTTGGTTGGTCAGGCGAGACATGGACTGGTTGACTTCTGTGACAGACTTGCCAATCGCATCTGCAATTTGATTCGGCGTGAGGCTGGATTGGTTGGTCGTGTTTTGCAAGTAAAAGAACTGCCAAACCAGAAAATCCTCTGCGTCTTTAAATAAATGGTGATAATGGAAAAGTAAGGCACTTGGTAAGACCAAATTGCCCGACTTAAATGCTTGTGAATATGTCATACTACCCCTTTATAGGTAACCATAAAATGAAATATCTTTTTCTAACTCCTCCAAACGATAAGGAGTCTCTTGGTAAACTGCATAATTGATCCAATTACTAAAGAAGTTGGCTGCCGCTAAGTTCCACCGCATCCGAGGGTCCCGACTACTGTCATCCTGATCGTAATAATTCTTTGGAAGATCTGGATTCAAGCCTGCTTTGACATCTCGCTGGTATTCCTTGGCCAAGGTATCACGGTCATACTCCAAATGACCAAAACTATAGACCTCTCGAAGGTCTGGACTGGCCAGGATAGATAGTCCTACTTCACCCCCCTGAGCCAGGACTTGCAAGTTACTCTTCTCCAGCACTTCCTTAAGGGGGACATCTGTATAACGTGAGTGAGGGGCCAAGAAAGCATCGTCAAAGCCACGCATCAAGCGATTCTGCGGATTCATGACTGTTTGCTCATAGATCCCAGATAGCTTGTCGCAGAGGGCTACTTTTTCAATCCCATAGCGGTAATAAAGACCAGCTTGGGCACCCCAACAAAGGTGCAGAGTTGAAAAGACATGGCGCTTCGACCAAGCAAAGACCTTTGTTAACTCCTCCCAGTAATCCACTTCCTCAAAGGCTAGTTTCTCTACTGGAGCTCCCGTAATGATCAAGCCGTCATAATAGTTCTCTTTAATATCCTCGAAGGATTTGTAGAAGACTTCCATATGTTCTGCCGCTGTCGTCTTAGACTCATGGCTCGTCATATAGAGGAAATCCACATTGATCTGCAAGGGAGTATTGGCCAGGAGGCGTAAGAGTTGAGTCTCAGTGGCTACCTTAGTCGGCATGAGATTCAAAATCAGAACATTCATCGGACGAATATCTTGGTGAGTTGCCCGAATATCATCCATGACAAAAATATTTTCTGAGCGAAGAATATCAACTGCTGGTAATTTCTTATCTAAGGTAATTGGCATAAAAAGCTCCCATCTTACAAGTTGTTACCTCTTATTATAAGACAGGAGCATATAGTTTTCAATTATGGTTTTTCTCTATCTAGATATAGCTCTAAACTATATTAGTAATGCATCAAGACCTTGTAATCGTAGTCTCCGATTGCTTCGCGGCCTTTGAGATCATCGAGCTCGATCAAGAAGGCACAACCTGCAACCACTCCACCGAGTTTTTCGATCATTTCGATGGTTGCTTTAACGGTACCGCCTGTTGCCAAGAGGTCATCGACGATGAGAACGCGTTGACCTGGTTTGATAGCATCGGCGTGCATGGTCAAGGTATCCACACCGTATTCTTTTTCGTAGTCCGCTGAGATGACTTCACGAGGCAATTTGCCAGGTTTACGAACAGGCGCAAAACCAATACCGAGCTCGAAAGCGACCGGACATCCAACAATGAATCCACGCGCTTCAGGGCCGACGATCATGTCGATTTTCTTATCCGTTGCGTATTGAACGATTTCACGAATCGCATAACTATAAGCATTGCCATCTGCCATCAAAGGGCTGATATCACGGAAGGTAATTCCTTCTTGTGGATAGTTCTCAATGCTTGCAATGTAATCTTTTAAATTCATTTCTAACTTCTTTCAAAATTTATGTTTACATTTCATTATACCATGAAAATTTATGAGATGCACTTGAAAGTCTTAAAAAAGCAGACTTTAGTATGATTCATGAGCAATCGTTACTTTTCATCAGAAAGCAAATAATCATAGATTTCTTGCACAGACCCTAGGGCCATGAGTTCCTGGTCTTTGACCGTCTGCACCAAATCCTGATAGATGGAACTAGAGGCAATTTCCTTCTTCTCCGCATCCTTGTTAACCGTCATGATGCCATTTTTAATCTGGACAAAGCCCAACTCTTGGAAGATTTGGATCATCTTGATCAACAAAACTTGTGGAATCTTGAGGTAGTCAGATAGTTGGCTGAGCTTATGGCGAATATCAAACTCAGGGAACTGATACAGCGTTTTGTAGAGTTTGGCATACTGATCACGACTGCCGTAGCCTGTCAGGTAATAGGCCTTGTCTAGTTCATTTTTAAAATAGACCGCTTGCAAGCTCTGTTCTTGGAAGAAGGCTTTTAAGTCAGCCAGATCATCCGGGATGCGATCGATGACAATAGCAGGGCAATCTTCCCCTTCTTCCAACTGACTAAAGAGGGGGATGGCTTGTGGGAGAGGAGCATTTTTCCCTCGAATATTGTAGAGTTGAACTCCTTCTACACGGGCGTCCACGACCATCAGTTGCAGGGTGGTCTGTCCATTCCACTGATTGACGGACAAGGATACCACCAACTCCAAGTTTTTTGCTTGGGAGTACTCCAATTCCAAATGGCCCTGACCAAAAGCCACCACATCAAAGCGGGCATCGCCTTTTTGAATCTTCAACTTCAGATGGCTATTGCCAGCCCCCATGGTCCGACTAGACTCCACTTGAAAATCACGAATGTAAAAGACAGGTTTCTTATGGTCCATCCCAAAAGGAGCGAGACGGTCAAAACTCTTTAAGGTATCCAAGGTCAGCTCTTCTAGGTCCAACTCCTCATCCACGAAGAGTGTGGATTTGGCCGTCAGGTCAATCCCTTTTCCTACAATATAGTCAGAAAAAATCTCGGTCAAACGAGGGAGCTTGTCCACTTCCAAAGTCATACCAGCTGCACCCGCGTGGCCCCCAAAGGCGATAAAGAGATCACGATGGGGATCTAGGGCTTCAAAAATATGGACACTTTCGGGACTTCGTGCACTTCCCTTGGCCTTGCCTTGGTCTATGGTGAGGACGATGATAGGCTGATGGAGCTCTTCAAGTAGGCGACCGGATACGATCCCTAGGACACCAGGATTCCAGCCTTCCTTGGCCAAGATTTGAACGGGAAGACTTGGGTCGACCATGGCTTTGGCCTCATCGTAGATGGTTTGGACGATCTCCTTGCGCTCTTCATTCTTGGCTTGAATCATCAGCGCAATTTCCAGCGCTTCTTCATCGTCAAAGCCCGTCAAGAGCTCGACCGCTGGATTTGGGTCATCCAAGCGACCCAGCGCATTGAGACGAGGGGCAATCTGAAAACCAACCGTTTCTTCATTTACATCTTGAGGAGCGATGGTGGCCAGCTTGAGCATTTCCTGGAGACCGATCCGTTGGGTTTGACGAAGGACACCTAGGCCATACTTGACTAGGATGCGGTTTTCGTCTGTCAGACTAACCATATCCGCAATGGTTCCAATGGCTACCAGATCAAGGAAATCTAGGGGCACCTCTTCTAGGAGGGCACAAGCCAACTTAAAGGTAACCCCACAGCCCGCTAGGTGCTTGAAAGGATAATCAGCATCTGGATGCTCGGGGTGAATGATGGCATAGGCATCGGGCAAGACTTCTGGCATGGCATGGTGGTCTGTCACAATAACATCTACTCCCATGCTTTGGGCCAATTCAATGGCTTCGTGGCCTGCTACCCCGTTGTCCACCGTGATGATGAGGGAAATCCCCTGCTGTTCAATAAAATACTTGTAGACACTGGCATTGGGACCGTAGCCATCCGTAAAGCGGTTGGGTAGATAGACAGCTACTTCCGCCCCCATCTGCTCCAGGGTTTCCTTCATAATAGAAGCGGCCGTCATCCCGTCCGCATCATAGTCTCCATAAACTAGGATTTGTTCATAGTCTTCAATGGCTTGGCGAATGCGATCCACTGCCTTGTCCATATCGTGAAGCAGGTAGGGATCATGCAGATCTTCTAGCCGCGGTTCAAGAAAACGATCCAGCGCCTCTTCCGTCTGGATCCCTCGTTCTCCCAGTAACTTGGCTGCAGATGCTTCTAATCCTCTCTTTTTTGCTTGCGCCAAAAAAGTATCATCTGAAAAGGGCGCAGCAAACTGCCATTCATATTTTGACGTGATCATCTGTTTTTCTTTTCTCCCTGTCATCTAGTCTTCTTATTATAACATGAATTATTTTTTCAAATGCGAAAAAATGATTTTACAGAAGAAATGAAGAAAGGATTCCCTATCCGGAAATCCTCTCCATCAAATTTTATAAATCATCCCTGTACAGGCTTGCTCTGAAAGTTCGACAAATCCTAAGGACTGGTAAAAGGCAAGATTTTTCTCGCTCCGTTCAGTGACGAGAAGCCGTTGATAGACGGTGGGGAAGGTCGCTAAAGCCTCTTCTAGGAGTTTCTTTCCGATGCCTTGGCGCTGGTTATCTGGTCGCACCAAGAGGTCCTGTACCAAAAGGACAGAGTGGCCATCACCTACCAAGCGAATGTAGGCGACGAGCTCTTTCTCATCATAGACTCCCAACTGCCAGAGACTGGCTTTAACAGCTTCTTCTAGCATAGCTGGGTTGTTGGTATAATTGGTCCAACCGACCGAGTTGTAGAGTGCGAGTAAGTCTGCCATCGCTGGAATCTCTTGTTTGTACTCTAACATCTTAACTCCTTTTTAACCTATAGTGCTGGAAGAAGGCTATATCCCGATAAGGGGACTCCTGACAAACGGCCAGCTCCATCTGAAGCATGGACTCTCGCCAGCCTTCTTGGCCTTTGAAGTGATTGTCCTGCAAGGCATAAAAGACACGAATTCCCTGGTAGTCCTGAACTTCGAGGGCTAGATCTTCTACTGCTGCACCGAGATCATAGGCCTGGGCCAAGCCCATGGAGTGGGTTTCCAAATCTTGGCCGGCTAAGAGATCAAGCGCCTTCTGAGGATCATTTTCAAAGACGACTGTCTGCAGGACGCGGCCAACTTCATTGTGCTTGACGATGGAGAGTAGGCCACCTGGTTTCAAGAGGCGGGTGAATTCCCTGAGAATCACCTTGCGATCCTCCACATATTCCAAGACATTGTGGCAGAGGATAACATCAAAGCTCGCATCTTCAAGACTTGCTAACTGGTCCAAACTCCCGACGAATTGCTGGTAGGGATGGTCCTGGGCCCGCAAGGCCACCATTTCCTCATTGGGCTCCACAGCAAGGACCTCATTGTCTTTCGCTAGGTGGTTGGCCACCAGGCCAAAGCCACTACCAAAATCAAGCACCCGCTTACCTTTGATGTCCTGTAATTGTTCAAAAAGGATATCATAATAGATCTGTCCCCAGGGTTGCTGGAGGTTTTCTAAATAAGCTTGAATATTGGTTGCCATCCGGTTCCTCCTATTTGAAATTAAACATCTTGCTGGCTAGCTTGTCCGAGATGCGAGGGAAAAGGGTATAGAGCTTGTGGGTCAGGTTCAAAAGCCAAGGCAGATTGAGCTCACGTTTTGCTTTTCCAAAGTTTTTGACAATTTTCTTAGCCACAAAGTCCGGTTCCAAAATGTAGCGATCCACCGCTTTGACATAGCTTCCGTCTGGGTCTGCCTGGTCAAAGAAAGTGGTCCGAATGGGGCCTGGATTGACCGTCGTCACATGAACACCAAAGGGCATGAGTTCCAAGCGCAGGGCATTGGAGAAGCCAATGGCCGCAAACTTAGTAGCTGAATAAAGGCTGGATTTGGCTGTTGCGACGAGACCCGCCATGCTGACGATGTTGACGATGTGCCCCTTGCCTGCTTCCTTCATGTGCGCACCCATCAAGCGTGAAAGCTGCATGAGGGCAAAGGTGTTGACCTCAAACATGGCATGGATCTGCTCATTGGTAATCTGGTCAAACTCTTCAAAGATCCCATAGCCTGCATTGTTGACCAAGACATCAATCTGCCCATAGCGCTGATAGAGCTCTTGGACGAGCTTTTGGACAGATGATGAATCGGTGATATCGATCCCGATGCATTCGGCTTGAGGATGGTCAGCATAGAGTTGTTCCAGTTTCTCTTGATTTCTCCCTAGGAGAATAAGCCGGTCCTCAGGAAGGAGCTTAACCATTTCCTGTGCCAGGCCTCCACTCGCGCCTGTAATGACGATAGTTTGCATCTTAGATCTCCACTTCTTCCAAGTCCTTGACCACATGGACCTTCTCAAACACAGTCGCCGCATCCTTGCGCAATTGACTGACGTCCTTGGAGAGGAAGCGGGCACTGATATGGTTGAGTAGAAGATGTTTGGCTCCTGCTTCACGCGCCACTTCTGCTGCCTGCATATTGGTCGAGTGGCCATGCTTACGAGCAATCTTCTCATCGCCCTTGCCATAGGTAGACTCATGCACGAGAACATCTGCATTGACGGCAAGTCTGACGCTGGCATTGGTCTTCCGGGTATCGCCCAAGATGGTGATGATCTTACCCGGTCGAGGGGCTGAGATATAATCCGCAGCAATGATCTTGGTACCATCTTCCAGGGTAACATCCTGCCCATTTTTGACCTGGCCAAAAAGTGGTCCAAATGGAACCCCTGCTGCCTTGAGCTTGTCTGCGTCGAGGGTCCCTTCCAAATCCTTCTGCATGACCCGGTAGCCGACACAGAAAATGGTGTGGTCCAAGGCCTCGGCATAGACCGTGAACTTATCGGTCTCCATGATTTTCCCAAGTGAACCTTCATCGAACTCATGAAAATGGATCTTGTAAGGCAGGCGTGAACCGGAAACTCGAAGGCTGGTCAAGACAAAGGATTTGATCCCAACCGGTCCATAAATCTCTAAATCCGTCTGCTCTTCATTGGCTTGAAAGGCGCGACTAGAGAGGAAACCTGGCAAACCAAAGATATGGTCCCCATGTAAGTGGGTGATAAAAATCTTGCTGACCTTTCGAGGACGGATGCTGGTTTCTAAGATTTGGTTTTGCGTTCCTTCCCCACAGTCAAAGAGCCAAACTTCATTGATTTCATCCAAGAGTTTGAGGGCTAGACTTGAGACATTACGAGATTTGGACGGCTGTCCCGCACCCGTTCCTAAAAATTGAATTTCCATTGTATTCTTTCTAACTAATATAGATCATAGCAGTCCGATTTTTTGATCGAACGGCGATTTTTCCTGGGTAGGCAGTGGCTAATTGAACCAATTCGTCCTGGTTGTAACCAGATAGACGGATGCTACCATCTGCCAGCTCTTCAAGATTAGACAAAGCTGATAACTCCTTGGTCTCGACTACCTCTTCATCCCTAACCAGACGCATCAAGATCAAGCCTCCCTCTTCATAAACAAGGTAGTGAGGAAAGATTTGCGCTATCTCAAACAAAAGATCCATGCTGATGGCTTCTGCTTGCTGGGCAAAGACTTGAGCTAATCCCTTTTCTCGGTAGCAAAAGCCATAGGCCTTGCCAGAGAGATTGAGACGGACAAAGGGTTTGTCCTCCTCGAAGCTGGGACTGGTCTGATAGAGATCAAAGACCTCAGTGACTTGTTCATAGTAGTCTGTTGCTGCATCGGGGCTCTTCTTTTGGTAAAGCTCAGCGAAGTAGGCATTGATTACACTGGGCGGTGGCGTGATAAACTGGAGCTTTTGCTCTTCTGTCAATCCCGCTAAGACCCGCTCCAAATAGACCTTGTCTAGACTGGTATAGCCCCCATAGCTGAGAGCGATATTAAGATAATCCATGATGATAAAACTCCTCTAGTCTCCATGCATTTTTAGGGGCGATGTAGCCTGTTATGACCTCACCAGTCTCCTCATAGGAACGCTCAGCCAATATGGCAATGGTCTCCAATTCATGGATGCGGTAGGCTTGATCAAAAGGAACCTGAATCGTAAAGGGATGGAAGAGCTCCTGCATCTTTTCAAGTAGAATGTCCTGCAGTTTAGTCCGACTATCGGGATCCTTGGCCGAAACCAGGCGGTAAGGTGTCTGGGTCGGTGTAAAGTCCTCGACCTTATCAGCCTTATTGTAGAGAGTCAAGCGTGGAATCTCCAGCATCTCCAAATCCTTCATAATCTGAAGAACTGTCTTTTCATGCTCTTCATGGTTGGGATCAGAGGCATCGATGACATGGACCAAGAGATCCACATTCTTGCTTTCTTCCAGGGTCGACTTAAAACTGGTCACCAACTCTGTCGGCAAGTCCTGAATAAAACCAACTGTATCTGTCAGAGTTACTTGTAGATTGCCTGTTAGATGGATGCTCTTGGTGGTGGCATCCAAGGTCGCAAAGAGTTCATCTGCCTCGTATTGGGTCTTACTGGTCAAGGCATTCATAATGGTTGATTTGCCAGCGTTGGTATAGCCAATCAAGCCAATCTTAAAGATGGGGGATTCTAGGCGTTTTTCCCGGACCACTTCACGGTTCTTCTCGACCACCTTGAGTTGACGCTCGATATCGGTGATTTGATTGCGGACACTCCGGCGGTTCAACTCCAACTGACTTTCTCCCGGTCCACGGGAACCAATCCCCCCGGCCTGACGGCTAAGCATGATCCCTTGACCCACGAGACGAGGCAAAAGGTACTTGAGCTGGGCTAGATGAACCTGGAGCTTGCCTTCGTGGCTCCGAGCCCGCATGGCAAAGATATCCAAAATCAGCTGCATCCGGTCGATGACCTTCACACCCAAAATTTCTTCTAAATTCACATTCTGGCGAGGGGTCAAACGGTTGTTAACGACAACGGTCGAAACCTTATCCGCATCGACCATTTGGGCAATCTCTTCTAGCTTCCCAGAGCCGACAAAGGTCTTACTGTCGTACTTCTCCCTCTTTTGAGTGTAGACGCCGACGACTTCTGCCCCAGCTGTCTTGGCTAGACTGGCCAACTCCTCCATAGACATGTCAAAGTTCTCCATGCCTTGAAGTTCGACACCGACAATGAGGACCCGCTCCTGTTTTTTCTCAGTTTCTATCATCTAAAAATCTTTCTATATCTTGAAGAACCCGCTCCTTGAAGCCTTCTTCTCCAATCTGGTAAAAATGAACTGTCATCCGATTGCGGAACCAGGTCAACTGGCGCTTGGCAAAACGGCGCGTATTTTGCTTGAGCTGTTCAAGAGCCTCTTCAAGGCTTTGCTCCCCCTTGAAATAAGGGAAGAGCTCCTTGTAGCCAATCCCCTTCGCCGCCTGAACCTCAGGATGGTTCTCATATAGCCACTGAGCTTCTTCTAACAAGCCCTGCTCAACCATGAAATCCACCCGTCGATTGATGCGGTCATACAAGGCTTGGCGATCATCATCTAAACAGATGATATAGGGTTCATGGGCTGGAGCTTGATTTTCCAAGTCCTGACCGAAATGGGCGATTTCCAAGGCCCGCATAGCCCGTCTGCGATTGATTTGCGGGATCTCAATTCCCTCTTTCGCTACTCGGTCAAACAGTTCTTCATCAGTGAGAGGGGACAAGGACTCCCGATAGGCTAGAATATCCTCGTGGGCAACATCCCCTCCTAGGTGATAGCCTTCTAAGAGACTCTGGACATAGAGGCCTGTCCCTCCAGCAATAATGGGAAGGTGGCCTCGTTCTTGAATCTCCTCGATGGCTTGGCTAGCTTCTGTCACAAAATCATAGGCCGAGTAAGTCTCTGTCACCTCGCGGACATCAATCAGATGATGGGGAGCTGCCGACTGATCTTCTGGACTAGCTTTGGCTGTTCCGATATCTAGGGTGCGGTAGACCTGCTGGCTATCTCCGCTGATGACCTCTCCGTTAAAGCGCTTGGCCACCTCGATAGCGAGGGCTGTTTTGCCAACAGCGGTCGGTCCCACTATCACAATTATCTTGTTTTTCATCGTTTTTCCTTGCAAAAATCGCATTTTTTCGTTACCATATATTATAACATAAAAATTTAAAGTTCTAAAAAGGAGAAATTCTCATGGCTAAAGGATTTGGTAAAGGTTTTGTTACTGGTGTTGCTGGTACAGTTGCTGCTGTAGCAGGTGCAGTTTACACATTCAAGAAAAAAGTAATCGAGCCTGAAGAACAAAAAGCAGCTTTCATCGAAGAAAACCGCAAAAAAGCAGCACGTCGTCGTGTATCACACTAATCAAAAGAAAAACTCCGGGAAACCGGAGTTTTTTGAATGGAAACAAACTATTTTTACATTAACTAGCTAGATAATATTTCAAAAATTTTTTATTAGATAAGCATTTAAGCAAATCTAAAACTTTCCGCCGTGAGAAAAAGTGCTTGAACCACTATGGTTCAAGCACTCGATAGTTTTGAAACCTTAGGTTCAAAACTAAGTCATGGAACTT
>NZ_JWAK01000014.1:46239-49498 GCF_001069335.1 Streptococcus sp. 1171_SSPC | reverse complement strand
GTTTTGAAACCTTAGGTTCAAAACTAAGTCATGGAACTTCTACGAAGTTCGCTGACGTCCGCACTCACCTAAGGAAAGTTTTTCAAAAGACTTTATCTTCAATTTGAAGAGACTGGGACAAAAGTCCTAGCCTCTCAATTGTCTTTGGATTRTYGARCAAGACGCAGTGGTTGAGTGGGCTCTACTACGCTGATTTCATCAGCTTTTATAGCCCTACTCAACTGTCCGGAGGTGGGACAACGAAATCGAATTCTAATGAATTACCGATTTCTGTCCCACTCTCTTTATGTGATATTACACTCCCAATCGGATATGAGGGAAGTGGTTGTAGAGGTAGTCAAAGGTTGACTGAAGTTTAGTGTCTGTTGTTTTACCAATGTTCTTAATAGGCATTTGGTATTTCTTTTGATTGTTTCGAACAGCAACTAAGGTTGAGTTTCTGTTTGAAGCAACGAAGCCACGATGCATGGTGAGAATGTGGTGGTAGAGATGGACGACCTGTTTGAGATCAATCGCCTTGAAACCTCTATAGTAGGCAATGAGATGGTCTTTATAAACAGCAATTTTCAGCACATCGTCGTGGAAAGAAGCTTGTTCCAGCAGGATATTGAGATTGTTCTTGGCCTCTGGATAGGCTGCATAGATTTCTTCGTAGGCAGCGATATTTTTCTTGCGGCCGATAATTCCTATAACGACAAAGAAAACACAGAGTCCAATCAAAAACAGAATGTAGAACATGAATGCAAGATTGTCAGATTCAAATTCAGTGATAGAGATATAGGAGCTGCTTGACATTACTGTGATGACTTCGGGATTGTCTGCTAGGAGACCGCGAACGAGGCTGCCATAATTAGAGATATATCCCTGATTTTTTTTAGGGGAGTTAGCATTAACATAGGAGCCAACGATTCGGACAGGATTTTTTTCCAGCTCGCCCTTTTTCTCTTTTTCCAAGAGCTGGGCAATCTGTTTGTCTCCCTTTTTAGCCTGCAGACCAACATATCCGTCTTGGTAAGCAACCAGCCAAACTTGAGTATTATCTTCTACTTCAATCAGAGCCTCTGGAAAAATATATGACACTTCAGCATAGACTGCTGAATCTGCTCCGGGATTGCTATTTCGGTCATAGGCAGTCTTGGTGTTGACTTTTTGGTATTGGATAAATCCCATCACTGCAGCAACTGCTAGAAAAATAAAAGTAATTACCAGTAGGGCGATGGTACCCTGGTTACGTCTTTCCTTGAGCATAGCTCAACTTCCAAAATATAGTACAAAAAAATAATTTGATTAGCAAACTATCTTTTTTGTATAGTATAGCATAAATGCTTGACAAATGGCAAGAATGTGTTAAAATATGAATGAATATATAGATTGATTCATTCATAAAAGAGGCATGGAAATGGATAAAAAAAATGAGCTCTTGGCTGCGGCTAGAGAAGTATTTGCAGAAAAAGGCTATAAGGCAGCTGGAATTTCTGATATTGCTAAGAGAAGCCATATGGCTGTCGGATCATTTTACAAGTATTATGAGTCCAAGGAAGCTATCTTCTTGGAGGTTTATGTAGCTGAAAATAGCCATATACGTGAGGGAATCATGCAACGCGTAGACTGGCAGGGCGAGCCCGAGGCAATCGTTGAGCAGCTTTTTGCAGTCACTTTTGAGTTGATTTCACCCAATAAAATTCTGGCTGAGTGGAACAAGCCAGGCATTTCTCAGATTCTGCACGATTACTATAATCAGGATGCCGGACGAGCATCCAATGCCTTTCATCAGTTTCTGATTCAGACCTTCAGCCAGCGCTTGCAGGAAGAGGGCTTTTCGAAGGAGAAAATAGCTGAGATCATGAAGGTTTATGACTTGATTTATTACATAGACATGCATGTCACAGAGCAGGAATTTTCAGGCTACTTCGATAGTCTTGAGACTTTAGTGAAATATTTTGTTAAGGGGATTTTTTCCAAATAGAGGAAATTCCTTTACTTAGAAGCAAGCATGAATGAATTTTTAAAATCATTCATTCACAAACAAAAGGAGGTGATGTCTTATGTAGTGCGAATAGGAATTGGAAGGTATTCAAGAAATGTGATTGGATAAGTATAAAGTGAATTATTTTTTAAAAAGTTTTGAATGAATATTAGAAATCGTTCATTCAAAAACGGAAAGTGAGGAAATGAATGAATAAGCAAGGAGGATTTGCTATGAGCGGATTGGCTATTTTGGGTATCTGTCTGGTGCTGATTGGTCTTTTGACCATTGGTTACGGCGGTGCGACAGTTGGTTTTAGTTTAAGTGTGGATTTTCAGTCATTTTTAGTCGGAGGTCTCATCGTTGTCCTGATCGGAGCAGCTTTGATTCCGGGCTTGCCGGCAGTTGTTAAGCTGACGGCACTGGCTTTGACAACTTTGTCATTGCTGATGTACATTCACATGATGCCAGATTTAGAGTTCATGCTTATGCTCATCTCAGATGTCGTGGTTTTAGGCTTTGCGGCTTGGTTTGCTATCCTTTTTTTAAGAAAGTAGGTGATGAAGATGATTGTAGTTTATGATTCAAATACTGGTATTGGTAAACGATTTGCAGAATCACTGGGCTATCCGACCCAGACTATCAAGGAGAAACTGGAAGAGCCCTGTATTCTCATTACTCGAAATGCTGGTGCTGGGAAAATTCCCTGGTCTACCAAACGCTTTATCAAGAAACATTCTGGGCTGATTAAAGGTTTTGTTAATAATGGTGACTCTGTTAAACACGGCCGGACCTTCTGCGGGGCAACTGCCTTGATTATCGAAAAATATGGGCTCCAGCATATCTGCGATATTGACCGAGGCGGTAGTCCAGAAGATGTCGAGACTGTACAGGAATTTTTGGCGGAGTGCTAGTCTCATCAAGTTTCGTAAAATGGAGGACTCGTATGTCTAGATTCAAGAAAATTGGGAGCTTGTTTCTGGCTCTGATTTCTGTCTTTATCCTAACGGCCTGCGGGCATGTACAGAAAGAGCCCGACACTTTAGATAAGACGGAAAGAAATTCTTCTAAACAAGAAGAAGCAGATCAGAATCAGGTAGACGCAACTTCCAGTGCGTCACAGAAAGATTGACTTTTTTGTCAAAATAGAAGAGCTTAATTTGTTCAATGATTTTTAGGTCATCTGTTGACCTGTTTTGCGTATCAATAGAGGATGGAACAAAAGTCCTAGCCTCTCAATTGTCTTTGGATTGTCGAGCAAGACGCAGTGGTTGAGTGGGCTCTACTACGCTG
>NZ_JWAK01000014.1:23993-46139 GCF_001069335.1 Streptococcus sp. 1171_SSPC | reverse complement strand
CGAAATCGAATTCTAACGAATTACCGATTTCTGTCCCACTCTCTTTTTGTGTTCTTATCGTTCTTTTAACATCTTAGTCGCAAGGTCTAGCATTTCCACTGCCTTTTGGTAGTGCTCGTCCAACAAATCGTAGACGGCATCTTCCGATAAGACGCCACAGTAGACCTCTTCAGGAAAGTCTGGTTGATTGGACAGTTCGACATCCTCCATGTAGACCTGGCTAGTGTAGTAATCGCGAAGGGTGATATAGCGAGACTGGCCAGCTTCCACTCGTTGCAAACAGGCTTCAAGCTCTTCGATTAAGCCTTGGTAGACCTTGAGATGGCTTTCCATCTCTTGGATTCGTTCGATAGGCGTCATGATGGATCCTTTCTATCTGCTAGAGAAACGACTTGCAGCTGCTCACCACCCAGTAAAATCAAATAGGATTCAAGCCGGTCCACCCCATAAGAGCGTCGGAGGGCTTCCGCGTAGAGCTCCAGTTGAGCATGGTAACGATCTAGCAAGTCCTGAGGGTTGCGGTAACGGTCTGTCTTGTAGTCAAAGAGCAGGATCCGATCTTCCAAAAGGAGGTAACCGTCTAAGATCCCCCGGACCACAAAGTCCTGACCACTAGTTGGATCCGTTTTGAGCATGGCAAAGGGTGCTTCACGATGAACCTTGTCTGCCTCCTTGAGCAAAAGTTGGCCCAAGTCAGTCTGGAAGAAGGCCAAGACCTTCTTAAGGTCGATTCGCTCCTTGACAGCTGGGCTGGCATTGACCTCTTGGAGGACCATTGCTAGGATCTCCATGGTTGGAATCGTCGTCAATGGGATCCGTTGCATCAGTTCGTGCAGGGCACTACCGACTGTTGCTCCTGTCACAGCTTCTTCCTTGCCGAATTTTGGAAACTCAAATCTTGGTAAGGGGACGTCCACTTTTTCCATGAGGTCCACTCCTTCGATATCTTGGATAGGTTCATAGAATTTTTTGATTTGACTTGGAGTCCGCACACTAGGGAGTTGGATAGCTGCTTGGTACTGGGTGTTGAGCCGGTCCACAGATTCTAAGACATCCAGGGCACGGCGAATCTCTTCTGATTGGCGATTGTCCTTGAGGTCATCGACTGGGAGGGACGTCTTAACCTCCAAGTGACCGATTTGCTCCGGCGTCAAGTCTTGGTCGGTCACAAAGCGTGTCTGATAGGCCAAATGTTGCTGGGCAAAGACGGCTTGGATAGCATAGAGCCAGTCTTGGAAACAATTGATTTCCTTGCGAAGAGCTGGACTTAAGCGTCCATTGACACTGGCTCCCCATTTTTTCTCTTCCAATTTATCTTGCCGGCCCTTGCCCACCAGATAAAGCTTGCGCTCTGCCCGGGTCATAGCGACATAGAGAAGGCGCATCTGTTCCGATAAGGCAGCCAGACGAATTTCCTCGACATTTCGCTGGTAAGGCAGGGTCTCAATGACCAATCGAACGGCCTCAGGAAGTCCCTCTTGATCAGACTCGACAGGGAGATTCGCAATATACTTGATGCCCACCCCATTTTTCCGACTGATCACGGCATTTGTCGACAGTTCCTTTCCGACAAACTTTTTATCGGTATTAAGGATAAAGACATAGGGGAACTCAAGTCCCTTGCTCTTATGGATGGTCATAAGCTGGACAGCATCCTTAGGAACTGCCTGGGCAACATTGGCCAAGTCGTGCTGATTTTCCAAGATCTTATCAATCATGGAAATAAAGCGAGGCAAGCCCTTGAAGCTAGAGCTTTCGAAGTCATTTGCCCGAAGGGTCAAGGCATAGAGATTGGCCTGCCGTTGGGCTCCATTTGGTAAGGCACCCACATAATCATAATAGTGGCGATCCTGATAAATCTTCCAGAGCAGATCATAGAGAGAATGCGTCTGGGCGTAGTCACGCCAGGCATCTAGTGTCTCCATAAAGCGAGTGAGTTTGTCTCTTAAGCTCGCATCGATCAACTGAGGAGCACTTCCAGTCTGGTCTAAGGCATGCTGCAGTTTCTCATATAGATTCTCTGCTTTTTTGCCTTCACCTCTCTGTAAGGCTAAACGGGCCAACTGGTCCTCGTCAAATTCAAACATGGCTGATTTCATGAGGGCCACCAAAGGATAGTCCTGTAAGGGATTGTTAATGGTACGGAGGGTATCCAAGAGGACCATGACCTCAACCGACTGGAGGTAGTTTGCCTCTCCTCCATCCGCAACGATAGGAATCTGATAGGCTTCAAAGGCTGAAAGTACCTTGTCGTTACGAGTCCGAGAAGCGGTTAAAAGCGTCATATCCTTGAAAGGTACCCCCTCTTCATTGTGGAGGCGGATGATTTCCTTGATGACCAAAAGGACTTCACCTGAGGATAGACTATCCCCTTCTTGCTCCTCTTCTTCACCTGTTTCATCCACTTCCTGACTGCTATCATAGAGCAGGAACTCTGTCTCATAGGCCGGTGTCGGCTCTTTCTTATCCGGATTGCCCGCAATCAAGCGATGGCTCTGGTCATAGAGAATTTCTCCAACTTCCTCATCCATGAGGCGTTCAAAGACATGGTTGGTCGCTTCTAAGACCTCTACATGACTTCGGAAATTCTCCTTGAGCAGGATCAATTTGCCATCTGCCCCTTCTTCTTGGTAGACCTTAAACTTGTCATTAAAAATCTGTGGGTCTGCCTGACGGAAGCGGTAGATAGACTGCTTGATATCTCCCACCATGAAGCGATTGTGGCCATTGGACAGGAGCTCCAACATCCGCTCTTGAGTATGGTTGGTATCCTGGTACTCATCGACCATAACCTCGTGGTAGCGCTCCTGATAGAGACTGCGGATATGAGGAAATTCTTCTAGAATCTGGATAGCAAAATGGCTGATGTCGCCAAATTCAAAGGCATTTTCCTGCTTCTTGCGGTCTAAATATGCAATCGAGAAAGCTTGGACAAAATCCCTAAGCAAGAGCAGCAAAGGCAAGGGCTCATCCTTGAAGCGAATCTGATAGGTCAATTGGTAGTGCTGGGAAGCTGCTGCCCGCAAGGCTTCGATGCGTTCTTTGCGTTCGTCATTAAAGGCCGTAGCTAACTCTTTCAGGTCTTCTTTTCGTGTCGTGATGGTCAGACTTCGTCCTCCGCTGGCACGGGAGATCAAGACCAACCGCTCCAAGACCTCAAAAATCACTTCCTGACTAGATTTCTCATTGAGACTAGCAATCAAGTCTTGAATGGCGGTGACATTTTCTTGGTACTTGGCTCCTGAAAATGCTTGTCCTTCATTAGCCAGATGGAAGGCAAAGAAAGATTCCAATTCAAAGAGTTGCTCTTTTACCTCTTGGGCTAACTGGTTCAAGGCTTCATCATAGTCCAGATCCTGATAACCTTTGAGGAAGGACTCCTCCAACCAGGCGAGAGGATCCGCAGTGGATTGTAAGAAGTCTACTAGGGCATAGACCTGGTCCTTAAAACCAGCTAGCGACTTGCCCTTGCCTGTAAAGTTCTTAACCAAGCGGCTAAAGAGGCGGTCAGGCCCTTGCTCCTCATAAAAGCGCTCAAAGACTTGCTCGAAGCAGTCATTCTTGAGTAAGGACTGCTCGCTGGCACTTTGGAGAATGCGGAAGGTCGGCGATAGGCCTAATAAATAGCCATATTTGGAGACCAGTCGCTGCGTGAAGGCATCCATGGTTCCGATATCACTAGTTGGTAATTCTGCAATTTGTTGGGCCAGGTGGTGCTTAAGCTCCTCGTCCTTGGTAGACTTGAGGCTCTTCTCCAACTCTTTTTCCAGCCGTTCCTTAAGCTCAGTTGCTGCCTTAACCGTAAAGGTTGAGATAAACAATTGCTGAATAGAAATCCCTCTGTGCAATTGATCTAGAATCCGTTGGACCATGACAAAGGTCTTCCCAGAACCAGCCGAAGCTGAGACTAGGATATTGGTTCCTGACGAATAGATGGCTTCTATCTGCTCAGGTGTCCGCTTTGGTTCCTTGTCAGACTGGACCTCCTGGATTTGGAGGTCTTGAATCTGACTGGGACTTAAAAATTCAAGTGGTTTCATTGATTCAATTCCTCCTTCATTTTTTCTATCCAGGCCTGACGGAGCTTATCACCGACTGGGCGTTTATCATACTGACTTGGGTCCAATTTCTCCAAGAAGCGAGCTTGTCCTAGGTGGAGATTGGCTTCAAATCCCGTAATCGATTTATATTGTTCTACATACGGAGCAATGCTTCGACCATTTTCAGTATAAGGGTTGATAGCAAAGTCTCCCGACAAGATGCCCTCGGCAGCTTGTTGATAGAGATGGGCATTGTAGAGCAAGAGCAGATCTAGCTCCTCTTGACTCAGCAACATGGCCTTGTTTTTCTCATAACTTTCCCCTAGTTGGTTCGCTTGGTCTGCCAAGAAAAGTCCCTTGTATTGTTGGGATTTTAGAACCGCTTGGACAGCATCATCGACCGCCTTGGTATCCTTGAGAGCTACCAAAGGATCAGTCATCTGCAAATACATGGCTCCGAAGATCCCCTTATCAGGATCAAAAGCCTGAAAGTCTTGGATAGCAGAGAGATAGGTTGGTAGCTGGGAGTTGAGTCCATTAAAGAACTTCTCAAAGTTAAACTTGGTCTCACTCGACTTGTAGTCCACCACTCCCAAGGCTCCTGTATCGGAAAGACGATCAATCCGATCGACCTTGCCCTTGACCAAGAGGGGACGGCCATCTTCTAGGGTTAAGAAGGGATGATCTTCTCGGCCGAAGAGAGCCTCTTCTCCAATCGTTTCGATGCTATCATTGTGAGCGAGTACACGACCAGTCGCCCGAGCTGTATCCAGGAGCAATTCTTTTGAAAAAGCTGCCATGGCATTCTCCTGGTAAAGGAGGGCGAACTCTGTCTCCTGGCTGGTTTCGCGAATGGCCTGGTTCAAGCGCTCATCAAAATCCCCCTCTGAAGGTTCTTTCAGCACCCGTTCAAAAATTCGGTGCAAGAAATTCCCATGACTTCTCGCGTCTGGGCGTAAGTGCCACTCCTCCTGCAAGCCCAAGACATAGTGGAGATAATAGCTGTATTGGTTTTGGTAGTAGGTGTTGAGAGCTGAGGCAGATAAAGAGAGAGCCTGCCCTTTAGGATAAAGGACTTCCAGCGTCTCATCCTCTAAGACCTTGGTCGTCAAGCTTTGGCTGATTTGCGGAATGTGCAAGCCTTCTGAAGCTAATTTCTTCCGAAGGACGCGAATGGCTACTGCCCAGAAGGTCGCTTCTTCCTTGCTCAACTCCTGGTCAATTTCTCCCTGGTGCAATTCAATCAGTCGTGCTAAGAGGGCTTGATAAGAACCCATATCTTCACTAGAGGCACTTGCCTTCTTCTGAATAACAGATAGACTGAGCGGTTCCTTGGTCAGCTCAAGCAAGTAAGGGGACATCTTGTCATCCACTTCATTGACTAAAATAGGACTAGACAAGACTAACTGTTTGGTAGCTGCATTGAAGAGAGACAGGGCGACGAAGCGATTCTTCCGCAAATTGTCCTGACTGGCAATTTGGAGATGAGCCTGGTCGTCTGAAGCTTGGTTCAAGACCTGACGCTCCTCATCTGTCAGCAAGGATTGGTCCTTGGCAATCTTAGGGAAGCGCTCCTGAGTCAAACCAATAGCATAGACATATGGAGCTGATAAGGGCTCAATCAAATCATAAGACTGAACTGTCACCACATCCACAGTCGCTGGGACTGTCCGATAACTTGCTAACAAGATCCCAGATAAGAGGAGGCTAAGAAAGTCATCCAAGGTCACCTTGATTTGATCAAAGACCTGGGCAAATTGTTCTAGCACATGGCTAAAGGACTTCCACACCTGGTCATAGCGTTCCATTTCCTGTTCAGAGCCACGACTGGCTAACTGTTGCATGTTTTGCGCCAACTGGGCATCTTGACAAAACTGGGCAAACTTCTTCAGCAGTCCCTGGCTAGTCTGGCTCTTGGTCTTGTAAAAATCCTGCAGAGGACCGATGACTTGCTGGCGAATCTGATTGAGACGCTCTAGGTCAAATTTTTCCTGGTGGTTGGCTGTAAAGTCACGAGAAAAGGCAGCCAGACCCTTGATCTCTGCAAAACGAACATATTGTTCAAAATGGTCGATATCCTCTCGTGTTAGCGTTCCATAAAGCCCTGTCTTCAAGAGATTGACCACATCCTCGGTCAAAAACCGATAGCGACGAAGACGGTCCAAGGATTCCACCCATTGGACCAGGGGATGCTGGGCCATGGATTCACTCTTTCCAAGGTAAAAGGGAATCTGGTACTGGTCAAAGATGGTTTTGAGCTGGAGCTGATAAGCATCCACATCTCCTAAGAGGACCCGAATGTTTTTGTACCGTGCGCCCTCATAGAGGCGCTGGCGAATGGAGCGGGCGACGGCTTCTAGCTCTTCCTTTTGATGATTACAAGTCCAAATCTCTACTGCTTCTCGATCTTGATCAGACAGCTCTATATCGACCTCTGTAAAGTCATAGCGAGCTTCCAAGATCCGCGTCATGCGGCTAAAGGCATCCTCTTTTCCTTGACCGACGTAGCTTGGTGTGACCTGGTAGGTCCTAGCCAAGTCTAGCAAGAAGTCGACACTAGCCTGGTAGAGGTTTCCTTCACGAAAGGTCGAGCGATAGGCTTTCTCACTGGCGTATGCTCCAATAATGATCTCGACGCCCTTGTCGTGCAGTAAATGAACCAGGTAGTCCTCCTCGGCTGAGAAACGCGTAAAACCGTCAATTACAAGGGCCAAGTCTTTCAACTCCTCATCCAAATCTCCCTTGATAAGATGAGAGGCAAAACTAGCCAACTTAGACTCAGACTCAAAAGAACCTGCAACTAACTGGTCTTGAACAGCCTTCAAGATATGGATCAAGTCTTCTCTCTTCTCCTGATCTGGCAAGGCATCCAAGTCGGATGCTGTCATCTGGGCCGTCTGCAACTCATGAAAGAGCTGGATCAATTGTTGGATAAACTGAGGATCCTTCTTAAGACGGGCATAAACCTTGAGCTCTTCATCCGGCATCTGAGAAAGGACCTTAAAAAAGAGCAGGCCAAGACCGATATCATCGAGCGACTGCTGCTGGTGGCTTTCATTAAGTGTAAAATAGCGTGCCATCTGAGCAAAGCGCGTAGTGGTGATGGCAAAAGAAGCCTTCTGGTCTAGGAGTTGCAAGACTTTGCGCTCCTTCTCAAAAGATAGAGAGTTGGGTGCGATATAAAAGACCCGCTTCCCTTCTTCAACCAATCGATTGGCCTCATCCACCAAGACCTGGGTTAAAGGGGTTCGAATATCTGTATAGACTAATTTCATAATGTTATGATTCCTGTAAAATGATAGTTCTATTATACCATCTTTGCGCCTTTTCTACAGGGATTTTCCCATCATTCAGGTGATTCAGAGCAGTTAAATAAACCGGACAACATGTCCAGTTTTTCAACTATTTTTTTAACTTCCCCAGTTGATTAAAAGATAGAGGATGCTAGAGCCAAACATATCGGCCAAAGCATGCATGAGGAAGAATGGCAAGAGGTTTTTGATCACCTTCTTGTAGAGGACATAGTAGAAAAGTCCATAGATGACACCGATTACCACTGCCCAAAGCAAACCTTGGTAGGTATGGAAGGAGATCCTAATCAAGGTCGAATAAGCCAGTCCCCACCACTTGTACTTGTCATTAACAGATGTCATGACTCCCAAGAAGAAGAACTCTTCGTAGAAACCATTCAGCAAGGCATAAGCAATCGCCATGGGACTAAGCGCTAAGAACTTGTGAATAATCTGCATGGGATCGATATAAGGGAGGAGATTGATATTGAAGTAATCGTACTCTCCACTCACCGTTGTCACGATATCCCCAAACAGACCAACAATGGCAAAGATCAAAGGCACCCAAAAGAGGACGGACCATTTAAAGCGAACCGGAAGCTGTTTAAAATCGAAATTCCGTAGAAGCAAGTAGGCCAAGGCGAGAGTTAATAAGATGATCTGCAGGGTAAAGTTGCTCGAGTATGCTGCCCCATCCCTAGCTGTATTGGTAGCCGTTTCAGTAGCTGCGGTGACGGTTTGGGCGACTGGCTGAAGACTGGTAAGGAAGAGTTCTGTAGACCAAACAATAAACTGCCCAAACATGATCGCAGTCACAATAGCGATATCAAACCAATTAAGCTCTTTTAAAGGCTTTTCAGGTCGTATCAACTTTAAAATTTTCATCATTCATCCTTCTATTCCCATAATGGAAGTGTTTTTGATAGTTCTACTATAGTAGAATATGCTTAAAGAAACTTTAATTCTTAGTTAGTAATAAATTTGTTATAAAAAACTTGCTGTTATTTCAATATGAAAATAAAATTTATTAATAACTTTCCTTAGGTGAGGGCGGACGTTAGGTGAAATTATCCAGTGGATGATTTCAGCAATTCAGGAAGTTCCATGACTTAGTTTTGAACCTAATGTTTCAAAACTCCCAAGTGCCTGAAACAATTGAGTTTCAGGCACTTTTCTCACAGCGGAAAATTTAAATCATTACTGAAAAGACTTTAAAATAAGAAATAGCTGATTTCTTTGAAGAATAATATCTAGGTTAATTTATATATAAAACAGTTTTCCTAGTTTGTTTCCTCTAAGAGGTCTTGGATTCTATCCAGATACTGGTTGTCTGTCACCGCCATCACGCGCACCCCTTCTGGCCAGATAAAGTCGGGACCAATCTGACTTCGCAAAGGCTGGTCTTCCGCGTTTCGATAACCAATAATATTGAGATGATACTCTTCTCTGACAGCCAAGTCTTGAAGGCTTTTTCCTACCCAGCTAGCTGGAACCGTGAACTCGGCTACCACCACTGCTTCATCCAACTGGAAGACTTCAATCCCGTGTTGGAAGAGGATCATCTTAGCTAGGGACATCCCCGCTTCTACCTCTGGTAGGATGACCAAATCAGCCCCAATCTTCTCAAGGACTTCCTTGGTCACTTCATTCTTGACCTTGGCAATGACTCGCTCAACCCCAAGTGCCTTACAGTGCATGACCGCCAGCACACTGGACTCCAAGTTTTCACCCGTCGCGATCACGACTGTGTCGCAGTTCCCAATATCTGCTGCATCCAGGAGGTCCATTTCCGTAATGTCTCCAACAATTCCAGTTGTAATCATAGATTCATACTGATTGATTACATCTTCGTGATCGTCAATTGCAATGATATCCACATCCTGGTCCTGCAAGGTTTTTAAGACACTCTGTCCAAAAATCCCTAATCCCAGAATTCCAATGGTTCGATTTGCCATAAGTCTCTCCTATCCGATAATAATGTCTGCCTTGGCATACTGCAAGGCATCTGCCTTCTTGGCTTTGTAATTGTTCAAGCTGACCATGAGGGTCAAGGGACCGATCCGACCGATAAACATGAGGACCATGATGATGCCTAGTCCCGCTCCATTTAAGGTTGAGGTCACATTAGCCGTCACTCCGACAGTCGCTAGAGCCGATACCACCTCAAAGACCAAATACAGGAAGCGTTGACCGTCTGGTGTCACGAGACAAAGTCCTAGCAAACCAAGAAGAAAGGTCAACTGGAAAATCACCGCCGTCCCAAAGGAACGTTGAACAATGTTTGGTGAAATCGTCCGTTTTCCCAAGTTAGTATGCGGTAGCCCCAACAATTCCTTCCGAGCCAGAAGCAAGAGGACCAGGAAAGTGGTGATCTTCATCCCTCCTGCTGTCCCGCCTGGTGCTCCACCCAAAAACATCTGCAAGAGATAGATAAAAAGTGTCACTGGCCGGACTGCTGTATAATCTAAAGAGGCAAAACCAGCCGTCCGCATGCTGACGGTCTGGAAAAAGCTGACCAAAATCTTCTCTCCCAATGGAAGAGAGCCAATGGTTGCCGGATTATTAAACTCGGTCAAGAGACTGGTTACTGTCCCAAAGAGGAGAATCGCAGCCGTTAACCAGAGGACCACCTTGGTATGGAAGCGAAGAGTCCGTCGTCCGGATTGGTTGCGGGCCTTGGTGGCCAGGTCAAACCAAACCATAAAGCCCAAGCCTCCAGTAATGATCAGAGCAGACAAGGTTAGGTTGACCAACCAATCGGTCTGGAAACTCATCATACTATCGCCCCCAAAATTATCAAAGCCCGCATTACAAAAGGCGGAAACCGCGACAAAGATAGAGTTAAAGATCCCATGACCCAAGCCGAAGCGAGGAATGAAGCGAATCATGAGGAGTAAGGCCCCCAGTCCTTCGATGGTAAAGGTGGTAATGAAGATGGAGCGCACAAAATGGGCCAAGCTCTGGTTATTGCTAAAGCTAAAACTGTCCCGGATGGTCTGCCGGTCTTTGTAACTGAGCTTTTGCCGACTTTCCATAAAGAAGAGACCGATAAAGGTCAAAATCCCCAGGCCTCCGATCTGGATCAAAAGCATACAGATGAGTTGCCCCCAGCCATTATAGGTCGAAGCCACCGACTGGGTAAAAAGCCCTGTCACACAGACCATAGAGACCGCTGTAAAAAGATGGTCGACATAGCCTGCTGTTGAGCTTGCTTGCTGGACAAAAGGCAGAC
Source organism: Streptococcus sp. 1171_SSPC (assembly GCF_001069335.1). NCBI lineage: Bacteria > Bacillati > Bacillota > Bacilli > Lactobacillales > Streptococcaceae > Streptococcus > Streptococcus sp. 1171_SSPC. The sequence goes on along the minus strand of NZ_JWAK01000014.1, from coordinate 35,577 downwards.
TCAGTAAGAGCGAGCCGATTATGATAACCAAGGCAAAACTGAGAAAGATCCGCCTTGCTGGAGACAGGCCTTTAATCTTGGACTGCCATTGTTTAAAAAATGATTTGACTAACATAGCTTCATTGTATCATAAAAAGAGAATAGACCTACAAGTGATGAACCATTTCTAGGCACAATTCTAAGGCCTTCTCGAAAGCTTCTGAACCCCAGTCACGCTGGTCATAATTTTCCAGGTCTGCAAGCGAATCTGCGGTAAATAAGAGCAAGCCCCAAACCGCATTACGAAGCTGGGCGACTGCCGCAAGCGAGGCGCACTCCATCTCCACCACACTACACCCTTCTTCAATCCGATAGGCCACCTTGTCAGGTGTCTCTCTATAAAAGCCGTCCGTCGACCAAGTCATGACCTCTTGATAAGGAATGGACGCTTGTTTGAGGACCGTTTCAATGGCAATCAGTGCTCGACTATCCACTTCGATATAACGGGAAGGCGCTACATAATGGTAACTGGCTCCCTCATCTCGCAAGGCCTTGGTCGGGATCAAGAAGGCATTTTCTTCCATGTCCACCAAGACGCCACAGCTACCTGCCGATATGATCTTCTTCACTCCATAGCCAATCAACCAATCCATAAATTGGGCAGCAGGTGCTGATCCGACTGGCGCTTGCGCCAAGCAGATTTCCTCTCCTTGGTGCTCCATAACATAGACCGGATAAACCTTGGTAGCTGAGACAAAGCTAGCCACTTGTTCAGAACCGACAGCTTTGGCAAAGCGCTCAATCTCATCCTCCAAGAAAGCGTACACACATTTTTCAGGTAGGTGCAGATTTAGTCCCTCATGAGTCGGCATAATGACCGCCTGCGGATTGTCGTCAAACTCTAAAATAGGAATTTCATGTTTATGAATCATCTATTGCCTCCAAACTTGTTTGTAACATTATATAAGCCCATCTAGTCTGTGTCAAGGAGAGATAGCGAAATGGACTATTTTCCTTCCACAGCAACTCCCCATATAACTGAATACTTTCAACTATGATATAATGGGGACAGTACAAGGGAGGAAACCAATGTTACAAGAACTAGCCTTTACAGGCCAATGGAGACACTATCAGAAACGCGTTCTCGATAAGAGTGACGCTTTTATGGCGGATGGCCACCTGCATTTGGTAGCAGCTCCTGGCTCTGGAAAAACAACCCTGGGAATCGAATTTATCAGACGCTTTGGCCAGCCAACCCTGATCTTGGCTCCTACGGTCACCATTCGTCAACAATGGGTGGACCGGATTATCCAGGCATTCTTGAGTGATGAAAGCCAAGCGGAGCAACTGATTTCACAAGATTTAAAACATCCTAAGCTGATTACAGTGGCTACCTATCAGGCCCTACACAGTGCTATGAACCAAGTCGTCGGTCAATCGCAAGCTGAAGATACCGATGACCAGGCAGAGATTGAAACATTTGATTTCAAAGGCTTTGATATCTTTACTACTTTCAAAGACATCTCACTCGGGACCCTTTGTTTAGATGAGTGTCACCACTTGCGCAATGAATGGTGGAAGAGTTTGGAAGCCTTTCGTCAAGCCTTCCCTGACTTAAAAATGATCTCCCTTACTGCTACCCCGCCCTATGAAGGAGACCCTGCCCTTTGGGATCGTTATATCCGCATGTGTGGTGAGATTGATGAGGAAATTACAGTTCCCGAATTGGTCAAAGAAGACACCCTTTGTCCCCATCAGGACTATGTCTACTTTGCCTTTCCAACCAAGGAAGAGCAAGAGCAGTTGGACGCTTTTAGCCAACAAAAGAATGCTCTCTTGCAACAACTGACTTCCAATCCCCTCTTTTGCCAATACCTCCAAACCTGCCAAGCCTTATCGGGTCAGATCAGAGATGATGAATTGCTCAATGAGCCCAAATATCTCTCAGCTACCCTGATCTTTCTTCGAAGCAAGGGAATCGCCTTTCCCCAACGTTTTCAGGACCTTTTAGGAGCCAAGAAACTACCTACTTTCACCCTGGACTGGCTTGAAATTCTCCTGCAAGGTCTGTTCTTTCAGGTGCCACACTGGTACAATCTACCTGAGGAATACGAGAAGCAACTGCTTCATGAATTAAAAGCAGCCAGCTTGATCGATCGAAAACAAGTCAAACTGGTCCGCAACAAAAAACAAGACCTTCTGCTCAACCAATCCCTCGGAAAACTCAATGCAGTTCGAGAGATTTTCAAGGCGGAATACCAGGCGCTTGGAAGTCAACTGCGCCAACTGGTCCTAACAGACTACATTCGCCAAGACTTTGAAGTTCATCTCGGGGATAAGGACGCCCAATTTACTCAATTAGGAGTACTCTCTTATTTCGAATCCATTCGCAGGGAAAGCTTAGAGCAAGCATCCACTCCTGCCATCGCTGTCTTAACCGGCAGCATCGTCATCATCCCGACGGTCGCTAAGCCAAGACTAGAAGAACTTCTTGGAGCAGACAGGTTGACTTACCAAAGTGTCGGCCAATTATCTCCTGATGACTTTCTCAAGGTTCGTTTGGTCGGTTCTCAACATGATTTGGTGACAGCCGTGACCCAGCTCTTTCAAGAAGGGCTCATTCAAGTCGTCATTGGAACCAAGTCACTTCTAGGGGAAGGCTGGGATGCTCCCTGCGTCAATTCCCTGATCCTAGCGAGCTTTGTCGGTAGCTTTATGCTCAGCAACCAAATGCGAGGTCGTGCCATCAGAGTATGGCCTGAGGATCCAGACAAAACTAGTAACATCTGGCACCTGGTCTCCATCAATCTTTCCCTAAAGAAATGGTATGAAAAGTCCGATCTTGAAAAGGAAAAAATCGAAGCCATCACTGATCAGTTGAAAGAATACAGTCCTGATCTGGAGCTCTTAGAAAGACGGATGAAGCAATTTTTAGGTCTCCATTACAAGGAGCCCTTTATCGAATCCGGTATCGAACGTCTAGCCTTTGACAATATCCGCTATACCAAAAAACACTTGCAAAAACTCAATGAAGAGACCTTAGAGCGCTCCACCCATCGTCAAGAACTCCGAGACGGCTGGCAAAAAGCCCTTCCGATTCTGGAGAATATGGAGATTGCAAATGAGGTCCAAGTGGATAAACACTTCCTGCCCCTGGCCCTATTTTTTGACGCCAGGAAGCTAGCTCGCTGGCTGACGGCCGCTGCTTTGACCGATGCTTTCGCCAACCTGATTTACTATTCACGTAGAGGAGGAGGAAATAAAGCGTCTCTTATTCTTCTATTCTTCCTAGCTGTCCCCGCACTCCTTGCTTGGCTCCGCTACTATCTCTATAAGAGTCCGTATAAACGGCTAGAAGTCTTTGGCCAGGCTATCCACCAAGCTCTGCTCCTTTCTGGGCAGATTCAAACCCAGGAGACCCGTATCCAAGTCGTACGAGACAGAAAGGATGCCATCAACACGCTGATCTATTTGAAGGGCGGAACCATGCGAGAGAAAGAACTCTTCTCGCAAACTATGATTGAGTTTTTTGCACCGATTGAAAATCAGCGCTATATCTTGAAAGCGCAGGAAAAGGTGTCCGATCAGACAGAATATTTCGCTGTACCAAGCCTCTTTGACAAACGAAAAGAGGATGCTCAAGCCTTTGTGGAGCAAATCCGAAAGAGCCTGGGTAAGTATGACCTCGTCTATACCCGAAGTGCGGAAGGTCGCGCCATTCTCCTAGATGCTCGCATCAAGGCCTTAGCTAACAAACAAGAGCGCACCTTCACCAAGAAACAAGTGATGTCGGATTTGAAATAAGAATTTATTTCACAATAAAAGAAAAGTCTAGTAGTTTCATTTCTACTAGACTTTTTCATTACTCAAGCACAATCATAGCCTTAATGGTCTTGCGTTCATCCATATCTTTATAAGCTTGATCAATCTCATCCAAGCTATAGCTATGGGTGAAGACGCGACCTGGATTGATGTCGCCATCAAGGACGGCCTTGAGCAAGAACTGCTTGTCATAGGTGGTGACAGAGGCTGCTCCACCTGCCACTGAAATGTTTTGCGCAAAGGTCGAACCAAGCGCACGGTTATTGTAGTGAGGGACACCGACAAATCCTAAGCGCCCTCCATTGTGAAGAACCCCAAGGGCTTGGTCGACGGCTGCCGCTGTACCGACACATTCAAGAGCGGCATCTGCTCCTCCTCCAAGGATTTCACGGACCTTGGCAATGCCTTCTTCGCCACGCTCCGCTACGACTGCTGTCGCACCAAATTCCAAAGCCATTTGTTGACGATCTTGGTGACGGCTCATAAGGACAATCTGTGAAGCTCCCCGCATTTTGGCTGCGATAACCGCACATTGCCCCACGGCTCCGTCCCCGATGACAACCACTTTGTCGCCCCGTTTCACATCAGCCACACGCGCTGCATGGTAGCCCGTCGGCATGACATCTGCTAGCGTCAAGAAGGATTTGAGCATGGCTTCTGTATAATCAGATGGTTGCCCAGGGATTTTGACAAGGGCCCAGTTGGCGTATTCAAAGCGCATGTACTCTGCTTGAACCCCATCAGACCAGTTGGTGCCGATATGGCGGTCACAGGTCCCGTCATAGCCAGCACTACAAGCATCACACTCCCCACAACCATGAGTGAAAGGGGCGATGACAAAGTCTCCCGGTTTCACCGTTGTAATAGCTTCTCCGATTTCTTCAACGATCCCAATAGCTTCGTGGCCACTATTTTGATGACCCGCTTCAATATCTGGATTGCGGTAGCGCCAGAGATCAGATCCACAGACACAGGTACGAACGATGCGGAGAATGACATCATCCGGTGCTTCTATGTGTGGACGCTCCACTTCTACAAGGCCCACTTGCCCAGCTTTTGTATAGACTGTTTTCTTCATAGGAACAACCTACTTTCTATTGCTTACTTACCTATAGTATACACTTTTTATCGAGCACTAGCCCACTTCCTGCTTTCAAACTCCATCATTTAATCATATTTTTTTCCCATACTTTTTTTCTAGCATTTTCTTAACTAGATAGGGCATCTTGACATTCTCTCGACCTTTTTTAGCAATCAATTTTTTGACGAAATCAGGCATCTGAATATCTTTTTCTGCTTCCAAAATCTGACCTATACTTGAAGGAGCTTCCAACTCATCAAAAGTCTCTAGCTGAGGTTGATAGTCACTATAGTCACCATCTATATGAGACTGAATGGTTGACAGAAGAGCTTTAATCAGTCGTGAATCGCTATTTGGCATAGGAGGTCGGTGATAAGCCACTCCGAGCTCTTGGCATAGCTCCTTACACTCCACATCATTATCAAAAAGAACCTCAATATGCTCACTAATAAAGGCAATCGGAACAAAAATATAGTGGTTCGGATGTTCACTCTCATCTCGCAGATATTCTAAGACATCTGGTTTAATCCAAGGAATACCTATATCACTCTCACTCTGCCAAGTATTGGTGTACTGATCCTCTTCAAGCCCTAAAATCTCTGCAATCATGCGACTATTGTCATAAATCTGGTCGATATAGGGGTCACCGAAATCTATTGCCAAAACTGGAACACTGTGGGCTGAAAAAATCACCTTATAACTGTCGTCTCCAATCTGATCTAAAATCTTTTGGATTTCATCAGCCCAATAGTGGAGTAGGTCAGGTTCGCGGTACCAGTCCTTGATAATTTGGAACTTTATCTGACCACTTTCTAAAAATTTTTCATAGCCCATGACAGAATAGTAAGAATAATGAGGCTCTAAAATCAAGCACAAACATTCTTCAATTCCGTCATTCTCCATCTCTTTGATTACATCAGTGATAAAAGGGCGGGAAAATTTATTAGCAAAGTAAACCGACGCTTGATTTCCAAGAGTAGTAGCAACCATGTCCACTTCTTCTCTAGTTATCCTTTGGAGTGGGGTTCCACCGATTCGGACGTAATTGTCATATAAAGTCTGAATTTCATGTGGTTCAGGACGAACACCACGTCGGATATTCGTGAAAAACTCCGCTACTCCTTCATAGGTAATCTCTTCTGGTGACCCAAAGGTCATCATCAACACAGCTCTCTTACTCATAATTACTCCTTGTTCTACATTTGTTCTATTTTATCATGAAAAGGCTTACTTTAGGGAACTCTTTTATAAATCATTTGGAAGAAGAAACTAATTTTCTAGGTAAATACACAAGCTATTAAAAGAAATCATTCAAAGAAAGTGGAACAAATATCTTTTCATGTCCAATCCGATACTGTATTATTCTTTGAAAACAACATCTATTTGAAATGACCATCTTTCATGTAAGGAGAGAAGGTTTGAATCCCTTTCTAAGAATTTCTACACAATAGAAAAAGTGGATAAAGAAACATTCTTCTATCCACTTTATTGTTTACAGCTTTTATTCGCTACGCAAAGATTCCACTGGGTCTTTCTTTGCGGCGATGCGTGAAGGGATGAGACCGGCTAACATGGTTAATACAATGGAGATACCGATGAGGATAAGCGCGGCTTCCCATGGTAACTGCGCTACGTTTTCCACGTTAGTCATTTTCGCAACGACGGCATTGATTGGAAGTGTTGCAAGGAGTGTAATTCCGATACCGAGCACCCCGGAAATAAATCCTTCGATGGCTGTTTCGGCGGTGAAGATGCGACGGATGTCTTTCTTCGAAGCCCCCATTGCACGTAAGATTCCGATTTCTTTTGTACGTTCGAGAACCGAGATGTAGGTGATAATTGCAATCATAATCGATGATACGATGAGCGAGATGGCTACGAAACCAACGAGTACGGTTGTAATCACGCCCACCATTGTCGTAATCGAAGACATGATGGTTTGAATATCGTCGGAGTAGGCGAGCACTTTGTCGTCTTCGCCAGCGTCTTTTTTCGCCGTGTTATAAGCGTTGATGAAGTCCTTCAACTCTTGTTTTTGTTGGAAGGAAGAGGTGTAGAACTCGATGGCAGCCGGTTTGGATTTGTCGATGACACCCAATTTCGCGAGATTTTCCTCGTAAGTGGCAGCCGAGTTTTCGTTGTATTGTTGGATATATTGTGCTTGTTGTTCAGGCGTCAATTTGACCAACTTGATTTTTTCTTCTTCGGTTAAATCAGCCGAATTGAACGGTTTTGGATCTTTGGCAAATTCTTTTCCAGTAAATACATTGATAGTTGGGTTGGCTTCTTGCTCCTTCACGATGTCACTGTTTTGAATTTGTTCAGAAGTGTAATCGATAAGGGCGCTTGTATAAGCCACCCCACCAGAAGGAGAGTTCACCCCAGAACTGGTGCCTTCTTTTTGACGAAGAACGCCGACAATTTTAAGCTCGAGGCCATTCTCGATTTGCGTCTTCATATAGGCTTCGTCGTCAATTTTATTCATCCATTGGTTGTTTTCTTTGACGAAGCGGTTCGTGTTGACAACAGCTTTGAAAGTTTTTCCAATGAAATCCCTATACTGATAGGTTTGGGATTTGAGTTCATCCAGTTTCTTCGCATCGTTTAATTCGCTAGGGTCTTTGATGCGTAAGCTATAAAGGAGCAGGTCACTGATTTGGTTCTCTTCATCCACGATCAGGACGATTTCAGATTTATCCTTCGGAAGGCGACCTTCTAGCACATCATATTGCGCATTCAGCATCTTCTGGTCGCTCGACAGTTGGCTCCAGTAGTCGATGTTTTGCAAATAGCCTTTAATTGTTTGGTTGGCCGTATCGACTTCGTCCGCGAGGTTAGACGGAAGAATGCTCTTTGGACCGTTGGAGGTGTCACTGGCGTAAATATAGGGTTGTAAATTGTACTGGTAACGAATATCTTTTGTAAGGTGTGCGACTTCTGAAGCGTGTTTATCCAAGTAGGTTTTGAAGGACGCGAGGTCATTTTTCCCGATTTGTTTTTTCAATAGATTCGTTAAAAGCGTATTGACACCGAGTTCGTTTTTATCCCTATAAGGCTTTTCACTCAAGTCTGGAGAGGTTGCCATCAGATTACTCTGGTTCTGCTCGCTAATCGTCAATGGCAAAGAGACGAGAGTGTCTTCTTGCACCTTCTTCACGTAGTCGCTCACACCGTTCGAGAGGGCCAGGATAAGGGCAATCCCGATAATCCCGATAGAACCGGCAAAGGCAGTCAGAAATGTCCGACCTTTCTTCGTCAATAGGTTATTAAACGAAAGGGCCAAAGCCGTCAGAAAGCTCATCTTCGTCTTCGTGAACTGAATGTCACTTTGTTTGGCTTCCTCTGTTGGTTCGTATGGATTCGAGTCGCTTAAGATATTTCCATCTAATACTTGTACGATACGTGTAGAGTAGGTTTTCGCCAGTTCTGGGTTATGCGTCACCATGATCACTAGACGTTCCTTGGCGATGTCTTTTAATAACTCCATGATTTGAACAGAAGTCTCAGAATCGAGCGCTCCTGTTGGCTCATCAGCTAATACGACTTTAGGATTATTGACAAGAGCACGCGCAATCGCGATTCGCTGCATTTGTCCGCCAGACATTTGGCTTGGTTTCTTATATAAATGATCTTTTAGGCCAACGCGTTCAAGTGCTTCGATGGCACGTTTCTTGCGTTCCGTTTTGGAAACACCAGAGAGTGTCATCGCAATCTCGACGTTTGAGAGTGCCGTTTGGTGACCAATCAGATTATAGGATTGGAAGACGAACCCAATCGTGTGGTTTCTGTAGCTATCCCAATCGCGGTCTTTAAATTGCTTGGTTGATTTTCCTTGGATGAGTAAATCACCCGATGTGTATTGGTCGAGTCCACCGATGATATTTAAGAGAGTGGTTTTCCCTGAACCCGATTGTCCGAGAATCGAGACGAACTCATTTTCACGGAAACGAATCGAGATATCCTTCAAAGCGTGAAACTCTTGATTCCCCGTATAATAAACTTTTGAAATACGTTGTAGTTGTAACATATACTCGATCCTTTCATAAATATGAGTAGTCTATCACAATTTGAATTGGGAGTCAATATATTAAATCGATGATTTCTAAAATAACCTCAACAAAGGAATGATCGATGTCCATTAATGATGGTGATGGTGATGGTGATGGTGTTCATGTCCGCTCGGACTCTCTATAGCATGGATATCCCGTTTATGGCAGGCATGGCTAGCTTGATTGCTATCCACTTCGATGGTAATATTATGAAAGCCAATGTCCTTTAGATAGTGACGGATAGCTGTTTTACTGACTTCCATGTCTTCCATCCGTTTGAGACAAACATGAACAATAGCATTTTTCTCTAGTCCATCCATGGTCCAAAGATTAAGCTGATTGATACTAGCGACATTGTCCAACTGCTCTAAGTCATTCTTAACTTGCTTGATATCTACCCCTTCTGGCACAGCATCCAGGAAAATCTTGAGCGTGCTCCAAAAACGTGGAATGGCTTTGGACAGAATAAAGAAGGAAATAGCAAGAGACAAGAGGGGATCTAGGAAATACCAGTCCGTATACCGCAAAATAATGGCGACGACTATCACAGCTAGCCAACCTAGTGTATCCTCAAGGAAATGGAGACTCAAGATGGATTCATTCTTGGTCTGCCCCTTGCGGACAATGAGACTGGCTGTTAGATTTATGGCAATCGCAATGACCCCCAACCAAAGCATCCCCTCATGATCCACTGGTTGTGGCTCAATGAATTTGCTGATATTCTCTAAAATAACGAGAGTGGAGCCTGTAATGAGGATGACTGCCGTCAGAATGGCGCCTAAGAGGCTAAAACGCTTGTAGCCTAGGGTATAGCGACTGTCCTCCACCCGATTGGAAATACTTTCTAGAAAAGCAGAAATGCCAATAGCTAAGGCATCTCCCAAGTCATGGATGGCATCCGCTAATATTGCACTGGAGCCAAAGATTCCCCCTGCAATAAACTCAACAATGGCAAAGCTTAGATTCAAGAAAAAAGCCAGCCAAACAGCACGTTTTGAACCCATTTTTTCACCTTCCTTTGGTATAATAGCAATAGTATTATCTTCTAACTAATATTATCTCTAACTCTAAAAAGAAAGGATAGGGGCAAACTGTTTAGGATGTACGTTTCTGAACAATTTGTTCAAAGTGTCCATATGACAACACAGGATCGTCGTATTACCAAAACTAGAAAAGCTATCTATCAAGCTTTCTTGCACTTACTTAATCAAAAAGATTATGAGGCCATCACCGTTCAGGAGATTATTGACTTGGCTGATGTGGGACGTTCGACCTTTTACAGCCATTATGAGAGCAAAGAGTTACTAGTGGATGAGCTCTGCCAAAAGCTCTTTCACCATTTATTTGAGCGTGCTCAACACTTCTCTCCACAAGACTACCTAGCCCATATCTTTCAGCATTTCAAGGAAAACCAAGACCATGTGACCAGTCTCTTGCTTTCCAAAAATGATTATTTTATCCGGCAACTGAAAAAAGAACTGGAGCACGACGTCTACCCCATGGTAGCTGAGAAACTGATTCAATTTCACCCCAACATCCCCCACTCCTATCTCAAACACCTGGTCATCACCAACTTCATTGAAACCCTCAGCTGGTGGTTGAAAAAAGGCAAGACTTACACCGAACAAGAAGTGATCCAGTTTTATTTGGAAATCCTACATGTCCATAATTAAACAGAAAAACGAGTCCAAAAGGGCTCGTTTTGACTTTTTATGGATTAAATTGTTTAGGAATGACAATAAATATAAGGGTCACTAGGACTGAAATCCCAACTCCTGCCGGAAAAATCGTCAGGGACAAGATTAATCCAAGAATCTTAATGCCAATGTCCCAGGTCAACCATTTTTGGCGATCTGCATTCAACCCATACATTTCTGTGCCATCATTTACCTCCTCAAGCGTACGATAATACCATAAGACTGAAAAAGTAATCATTAGGACGATGACTCCGTAAAAGGCCTGCATAGTTCCATTCGTAAAGTGAGTCGCTATGAGCTGTGTCGCATAGGGAAAGAGGGAAGAGAAAAAGAGCATGACAATGGTAGCCCAAACCGTTTTTTGACTGATTTTTTGAATAAGGTGGGAGGCAGCGTGAATATTGGCCCACATAGCTCCTAGCCAAAAGAAAGAAATACCATAGGCTAAGAAGTTTGTCCGAAGTTCCCACAATCCTTGTAAATCAAATGTTTTTGGCTTTTCCAACTCCAAAACCAAGATAGTCATAACGATGGCCAGTACAGCGTCAATAAAGGCTCCCAAACGTTCCTTTTCCATTATTTGAGGTCGTTTATTCATCTTCCAATCCTTTCAACTTTCACTATAGTTCATTACAAAATGCTCATTATTTCTGTGTTTTAGTATAGCATGTTTTGATAAAAATTAAAATAGAAAGAGCAAGATAGATTTGAGCCATATCATATAATAGCCCTTCCTGTTAATCAGCAAGAATAAAGCTACGGTACAACTTAGCTTGTTCCCTAACCAATAAAAAATTTGAGGTGTGCTAGCATGTCATTCGAAAAAGAATCGCTCTGATTTTTACGATTTTGTTAGCCCTCATCTAAGAAAAGAGGCTGGGACAAAAGTCCTAGCCTCTTAATTGTTTTTGGATTGTCGAGCAAGACGCAGTGGTTGAGTGGGCTCTACTACGCTG
>NZ_JWAK01000014.1:5867-23893 GCF_001069335.1 Streptococcus sp. 1171_SSPC | reverse complement strand
CGAAATCGAATTCTAACGAATTACCGATTTCTGTCCCACTCTCTTTTTTGTATTTACTAAATCAATAAGGAATTAAAAATCCTGCTTTTCTTTAAACATTATAATTTTTTCTTGGCAGTAATCCATTAATTTCTGTGCTTTTCCAAATGAGTAGCCTTTTTCAGATACAGACTTGACTTTCTTTTCATCAAAGTAGTAGCCTGTCAAGCCCCTGACTTCCTCTGATAAGGTGAGATAATAGCCTGTTTCGATTCCCTCGTCTAGATCTTTGGATAATGACTTCATCAAGCGTCCGAAGAGAGACTTTTTCGTCTTTTCATCACTAGAATGATTCCCTAAGTTAGTCGAGATAAGACCAGGATGATAGGCATTAATAGTGATGTTTGAACCTTTTAAAAAGAAATCTCTTGCTAGATAGCGTGTCATCCAAATGGTATAGAGTTTGGAATTATTATAGGCCAATCCTGGATGATAGTTGTTCTCAAATCCAAAGTCCAAATCCTTGACCTTGGCAAAATGATGCATATAGGAAGAGGTATTAATGACACGGCCATCAGTCGCTTTTTCTAACAAGGGGCTTAGCTCAGTTGTTAATATATAGGGAACGAGAACGGATAACATAAAAGTCAACTCGACATTTTCAGCACTCGCTTTTCGTTCTTTTTCTGCATACAGGCCTGCATTGTTAAACAAGACATCGATCCTTTGAAAGTCACGCTTGATTTCCTCTACAAATCAATAAACATCATCTAATTTTGAAAAATCTGCCAAGTAGCTTGAAACTCTGCCTCTCAGGGAAACGGCCCGAATCTCTTGAAGCGCCAATTCTAGTTTTTGAGGATTTCGGCCATGGAGGATGACCTGATGACCTTCACTAGCCAGTTTCTTTGCCAAGTGCTTTCCAATGCCATCCGTAGCACCTGTTATTAGAATGGTTTTGACCATATTAGTCCTCCAAGAAAGGAATGAGTTCTTTTGAGAATTCCTCTGCATATTGGAAGATCGAACCGTGACCAGCATTTGGATAGATGATGAGCTTACTATCTTTTATTTTCTCATGCATATCATAAGAATTTTCTGTTGGAACCTGCATATCCTTGTCGCCGTTGACGATTAAGGTTGGTTGGGTGATGAATCTTAGGTCGTCTTGAGAATCTTTCCCCCAACGTTTAATAGCTTTGAGTTGCGTCCAGAAACCAGGCACACTCATGTCTTTGTCCGCAAATTCCTTGGTTCGCATCCCCATTCGTCCGAGAACTTTCAAGGCTTCGATTTTTCCTTGTTCATCATGGTTATAGAAGATATAGCGTTTAGGATTGATGCGTTCGAGTCCAGCTTTAAACATATAGTTAAATGTTTTCCCTGTGACCTTATCGACCTCTTTTCCACCTCGAGGTCCAGTTCCTGCCAAGATGAGACGGCCGACCAAATCAGGCTTGATTCGGACCATTTCTTGGGCAATCATCCCTCCCATAGAAAGACCTAGGAGATTGATTTTATCGTAACCAAGGGCATTTACAAAGTTAATTGTCTGCTCAGCCATTCCAGGAATGGTTGGCGCCACTTTTCCTTGACTGGCTCCGACACCAGGAAGGTCGACCACAATCACATGGTGCTTTTCAGCAATCAAGTCCAAGAGTTTTGGATCCCAGTTGTCGAGGGTTGCTGCCAAATGGACCAGCATAAGAAGAGGCAGTTTTGATTTGCCTTTGCTGAGTTCACGATAGGCAATTTGATTTCCTTGGACAGTGATGTATTGATTTTTAGTTGTAAGATATGACATTGTGTTTTCCTTTTTATTTCTTAAAGCTGAGGACTGTTTTTCCACGTGAGCGCCCATTTGCGACCTTGTCTAAGGCGCTATTCACCTCTTCAAATGGATAGACTGTATCGATAGATGGTTTGATTTCGAGTTTGCTAAAGAGGTCAGCTACCTCTTGTAATTGAGCACCATTGCTTTCTACAAAGATAAAATGGTAGTGAACGCCGTATTTGTCAGCCATCTTATCAAATTTGCGACCAGCTAGTCCAAGTAGGATCTGTTTCCATTTTGGCAGGTTCATCCGTTTGGCAAAGTCACCATTTGGCATAGCACGGAGGGACACAAGCTGACCACCTTTTTGCATGATAGACATTTGTTTTTCAGTCTCAGCGCCCCCAAGAGTATCAAGGACATAATCAACCTCGCTAACCGTTTTTGTATAATCCTCTGTTTTGTAATCGATAAAGCGGTCCGCTCCTAGGTCCAACACCCGCTCAGCACTATCTCCAGCCCCATTGGTGATGACTGTCAAACCTTTGGCCTTAGCAATCGGAATGGCCATACCGCCGACACCGCCTGTACCACCAGAGATAAAGATCGTTTTGCCAGCTTGAGCTCCCATGAGTTCTAGGGCTTGCATAATGGTCAAGGCAGTCAAAGGTACAGCAGCGGCTTCCTCGTCAGACAGATAGTCTGGAACCTTGGCTAGAGCCTGACTATTGACAGCTACGTATTCTGCAAAGGCACCAATATGATCAAGTGGTAAACGTCCAAAAACTCTGTCTCCGACTTTGAGTTTTTTGACTTGTTTACCGGTCTCTTCAATGATACCGACCACTTCATTACCTGCAGTTTGTGGGAGTTTGTAAGGGACGATCATCTTGACTTCTCCTCGGGAAATCATGTTATCGAGAGGATTAACCCCAGCAGCGGTGACTTTGACCAAAACTTCTTTGTCTGTGATACTTGGTTTAGCGACTTCTGTGATGTTCAGTGTGATATTCTTTTTGTTGTATGATGTATGTTGTGCGGCTTTCATTGTCTTCTCTTTTCTATTTTTGTTGTATCTGATAAAGATACAAGTCTAGTCTTTTTAAAACTGATCTGCATGCAAATCAGTTTCGTTTTTGTTTGGCATCTTTATAAAGATTGTTAATGACATCTTCTAAGGTTTGCTGGGCTAGTTCCTTCTCAAGTTGAGCTTCAGCTCTAGCAAATAGTGGTGAAACGGCAGCCTGGATATGTTTCCCTACTGGGCACTCCGGATTGCTATTTTGGTGAACAGGAAATAAGCTGATGTGGCTGACTTCTTGTGTGGCAAAATAAATGTTAAGTAAGGTGATGTCCTTTGGCGATTTACTAAGTTGGTAGCCCGTTTTTCCTTGATGAGACTGGATTAGTCCAGCATTTTTCAATAAGGCGATTACCTTTCGAATGTAACTCGCATTGGTGCCAACGCTAGTTGCTAGTGCTTGAGAACTTAAGGTATCCTTGCTTTCACTAATCATAGTTAGGATATGTAAAGCAACTGAATATTTTGTATCCATATAAACTCCTTTAGATAACTTGTATCTAATACAGGAACAAGTATAACACAAATAAAAAGAAAAGCAAGACTTTTGCTTCACTTTTTTTAAAACGATCAAGCCATCAACACCATGAGTATCGGAATGACCACCATGGTAGCAAGGGTCGTCTCTGTCACCATGACCGCTGCGTAATCACTATCAGCTCTGTAGAGTCTGGCAACGACTGGGGCATTGGTCATCACTGGCATAGCGGACTGAATGATAAAGACCTGCTTCATCAAACTTGGTAGAGGCGCCCAGTAAACAATGGTCGCCATTAGGAGTGGAGCAACTACGAAGCGTCCTAGTAGAATGAGGAGCTGATCTTTTCCAAGCACCAACTGCTTCACGCCTATATGAGATACCGACAAACCGATGAAAATCATGGATAAGGGGGTTGTTAAATTGCCCAGATACTGCAAATCACTGGCTAGAAATGCAGGGAGCTTTATCTGCAGCATCACCATGACTAGTCCCAAGATGAAGCCCATCAGAGGAGGTGAAAAGACTTTTTTCACACTCGTTTTGAGATCAAACTGAGCTTCTCCTTCGCCATCCCGCTGGATCAAGTAGGTCCCCAAAGTCCAGAAAAAGGTCGTATTACACATGTAATAGATCAAAACATAAGGAATACTAGCATCCCCGAAGAGGGCTTGGTTAATGGGGAGCCCCACAAAAATCGTATTGGAGTTAAAGAACATAGAAATAAAGAGGCCACGGCGGTCCTGTCTCACTGCAAAGATCCTGGCTACTGCTGTCGCTATTCCAAGCAAAACGACCATGGACAGGGCAGGAAAACGCAATGCTGGCAACATTTTAAGCAGATCTCCCGCTGTGAAGCGCTGTGTGATGGTGTAGAGCATATAGCAGGGAAGAGCAGTTTGAGTGACTAGCTTTGCGATCAAGCCACGTGACTTGTCATCAAACCAACCTTTTTCACCTATGACAAAGCCCACTAAAATCATGCCTAGGATGACGAGAATCCCCGATATACTCCTCAAAAAGATGGCCATATTTTCTCCTTTTACTTTTTTGAAATGAGCGTTTTCCTACAAGTCTCAAAAACTACTCTAGTATATCACAAAAAGAGGTGGGCAACATGCCCAACCTCTAGTGGTTTGTAGATCATTAATTCTAGTCCTTCTTGCTAACCTTCAACAACTAAAAAGTTTTGTTTCTTAGAGAAAACCTTAGAAGGCAAATTAAATAAGTTACTTTTAAATATAGACAAACTATTCTTTTACTTAAAACAGCTAGATTATTTTTATAAAATGACTTTTTTAGTCATTTAAGAAGTTGAGAAACTTTTCGCTGTTAAAAAAGTGCCTGAAACACAATTGTTTCAGGCACTCGGAATTATTGAGATCTTAGGCTCAATAATTAGTCATGGAACTTCGTAGAAGTTCGCTGACGTCCGTACTCAGCTAAGAAAAGTTTCTAAAATTATTTTGCCTTCAATCTGAAGTAACTTAAATAACGTGACTTATATTTCTAGTTTAAGTGACATTATTTCTCAATCATCCCTTCCTGAATCAAAAAGTCACGCGCCACTTGATTAGCTGACCTACCTTCTACTCCAACTTGGTAGTTCATCTGGCTCATTTGCTCTGCTGTGATTTTACCAGCTAACTGATTGAGAATCCCTTCCAATTCAGGATGTTTCTTAAGAAGAGCTTCTTTCATGAGGGGCGCCCCTTGATAAGGTGGGAAGAGTTGCTTGTCATCTTCGAGGACCACGAGGTTATAGCGAGCAAGCTCGGCATCCGTTGAGTAGGCATCTGTGATCTGGATATCACCAGACTGGATAGCCTGGTAGCGAAGGGCTGGCTCCATGGTGGAGACTTGTAGATGGAGTCCGTAAACTTTCTGCAAGCCCTTGTTCCCATCCTCTCGGTCATTAAACTCCAAGGTAAATCCTGCCTTAAGTTGTCTTTCCACCTTTTTCAAGTCGGAAATGGTCTTGAGTCCATACTCTTGGGCAATTTTCTTAGGCACTGCGACAGCATAGGTATTCTGATAATCCATGGGTTTGAGCAAGGTCAGGTTGTCTTGTTTCCTGATCCCATCTCGAGCCGCTTGATAGACTGCTTCTGGATCATGGTCGACTTGTGGTGCTGGCTTGAGGAGACTTTCGGTCACGGTCCCTGTAAACTCTGGATAGATAGCAATATCCCCTTTTTTCAGGGCTTCATAGAGGAAGGTGGTCTTGCCAAAATTTGGTTTAACAGTCACTGTCATGTCCGTGTTTTCTTCGATCAAAATCTTGTACATATTGGCTAGGATTTCCGGTTCAGGACCCAACTTCCCAGCAATGACCAGGTTTTCTTTTTCCGGTTTGGCAAGAAGACTTGGTGTATAGCTAGCTCCCAATCCCAGGATCATGACCGCAAAGGCCGCAAAGATGGTCCGCAATTTGGCCTTTTCCATCCATTTGAGAAGAAGGTTAAAGGCGATGGCTAAGAAGGCAGAAGATAGGGCACCGATTAAAATCAGACTGGCATTATTGCGGTCAATCCCTAGAAGGATAAAGGAACCGAGTCCCCCAGCCCCAATCAAGGCAGCTAGAGTAGCCGTCCCGATTATCATCACAGCTGCTGTCCGAATCCCAGACATGATAACAGGCATGGCCAAGGGAATCTCGAACTTCTTGAGTCGTTCCCACTTGGTCATCCCAAAGGCGACCCCTGCTTCTTCTAGACTTGGGTCAATCCCTTGCAAACCTGTGATGGTATTTTGAAGGATGGGGAAGATGGCGTAGATGACGAGAGCTGTCAAGGCCGGAAGCGTCCCAATCCCCATAATGGGAATGAAGAGGCCGAGAAGGGCCATGGAAGGAATGGTCTGGAAGATCCCAGCTACCTGTAAGATCCAGTTGCTGGCTGTCTTGCGTGTACTTAAATAAACAGCTAGAGGGACAGCCAGAAAAACAGCAAGGAGCAAGGTCAGTAATGACAGTTGCAAATGTTGCCCCAGTGCAGCGAGCCAGTCGCCAAAGCGTTCTTGAAAGGTTGCAACTAGTTTAGACATGGTGAGCACCTCCAAATAAATCCGCAACAAAGTCGTTTGCTGGCTGGGCTAGAATGGTATCAGAATCCGCCACCTGCACAATCTCTCCTTCTTGTAGCACCGCAATCCGATCGCCTAATTTCAAGGCCTCGTCCGTATCATGAGTCACGAAGATAGTGGTCATACCAAACTCTTTGTGCAATTTTTTAGTCAGAGCCTGCAACTGCTTGCGAGAAATGGCATCCAAGGCTGAAAAGGGCTCGTCCATCAATAGAATCTTTGGCTCTGCAATGATGGCCCGCACAATCCCAATCCGTTGTTGCTCCCCACCCGATAACTCACTAGGCATGCGCTTTGCATACTCTGCAACAGGCAGACCCACCTTGTCCAAGAGTTCTTCTGTTTTAGAGGTGATTTGCTCCTTACTCCAGCCCTTCATCTCAGGAATCAGTGCAATATTTTCAGCAACCGTTAGATTTGGAAAGAGAGCAATGGCCTGCAAAACATAACCAGTAGAAAGACGTAACTCCCGTTCATCATAGTCCTTGATCCGTTTTCCATCCATGTATATATTGCCATCAGTCGGTTCCAAGAGACGGTTAATCATCTTGATCATGGTGGTCTTTCCAGATCCTGAAGGACCCACTAGCACCATGAATTCTCCATCTTCAATACGGAGATTGACATCTTTTAAAATGTTCTTATCCGTGTAGCGCAAGGCTACATGTTTGTATTCAATCATGTTCTTCCTCACCATCTCCTTAAAAGCTAAGATCCTTATCTCACTTTTTATAAGAGTGTAATCATTATTATAACATTGTAATACTAGATATTACATCTGTCAACAATTTTGATTTGAAATCATATATAAGAAAAAGAGCTTGGCTAAGGCCAAACTCTCCATTATGATTGATTATTCTTCCACCAAACGTTTAAATTCTGCTTGGATTTCTGTATTTTCTGTTGGTTTTAAGTACATGACACCGCCATTAGTTGTTGGTGAATGAAAGACGATAGCTTCTCCTGTGTTGGTTATAGCAAAGTAATAGCTATGAACATCTGGGTATTTATCCCAATTACTGTAGCGTTCTACAATTCGGTACTGAGCAGTTCCGAGACCTGTATCCGTATACTCAGCATTCATTTTCTCACTTGGTCCATCATCCCTAAGTGTATAGAGGTGGTCAGCACCGACATCTCCTCCTGCGATCCCCTTTTGGTAATTGGGTTGTCCTAGTTTTTCCCCCCAGTCCTTTATAAAAGCTTCTAGCTTGGCAGATTTGTTGGGATTCCATGGTGCTTTTTGCTCAGTTGTTGACTTAGATGAACTACTTGGAACTTCAAATTCCTGCCAATCGAGGCCTCTTAAGTCAATTTGATCCGATGCATTTTTTCCAAAATCAGCAGCAATATCATTTGCTTGTATTTGAATCTCTTTTTCTTGGAGTATAGTCGCTTGCTCTTGCTTAGCATTAAGCTGATAAAGAGTTCCATAACCTTGACCCGTACCTGAGGACCAGCTAAGCTCCAGTACCTCTCCTCCTTTATAGACAAGGACTGCATTTCTTGCTCCACCATGACCAGCAGTAAATCCTTCAGCTAAAAGGACTGGTTTCTCGGCTTTCAAATAATATAGGCCGGTTAAGAAATATTTGCCACTCAAATTTAGGTCCGCAATCAGAAGTTCCTCTATCCCATCGTTATTTAAATCTGCAAAGGCATAACGCATTTCATCTGCCTGGTTGACCGCATTTTCAATTGCCCAACTATTGATTGGACGCTCAGTTGCTTGTAAATTTTGAGAGAGACTTGCGATGCTTGCTGTATCCTTTGGCGAGGTCAAAATCTTTTGGTAATCCTCAAATACAGGCTGGTACAACTTCTTGTAATCCTTTTTCACCTCTTTTTTAGAAACTTTTTTACCGGAAGATGATATCGACGATGTTTCCGAGCTGTTATTCAACTGACTAGAATGTCAAGGAGTCCGTTTGCTACAACCAACCGTAATAAGTCCTGCTAGTAGAAGAATGAATGCACCTAATTTCTCTTTTCGTTTCATAAGTTTCTCCTTTTGTGTCATCCTTGACATTTGTTCTTTTCTCTTTATATTATACCAAAAAAGAAGGCTACACCTGATGATTTGTGTAAAACCTTCTTATTCCATTTCATTTTGATCTAATTTGGGTCATTTTGCTCTCGACGACCCGGATTGTCCTGACTTTCGATATGTTGCTTGATCAAGGCGACCACTTCATCATTGGTTGGCAAGTCCGAGTGATGGGCATCTTCTCCTGTAACAGTAATCTCCGTATAGGCCTCCGCTTGATTTTGATAGATATACTTGCCAGCTGACACACTAGCATCAGGAACCAACTCATCCGAGTCATAGGTGATAGTGCCTGCTACTGAATACATATGAAGGGTTGTTGGGATAGCTTCTCTAGCCTTGATAAAGTCCGTCAACATCTCTGATTTATTTTTGATATTGGTCTCGGTAAAGTTATAAGGGGTCCCAATAGTCATGAGCGTCCTAAGATCCACATCATAATCCCCTAAATAATTTTCAATAAAGGCTGTGTAGATCAAGCCTCCATTTGAGTGACCTAATCCTTTAAAGTTATTGAAGTTGTATTTCGATTGTAGAGCTTCAAAGGCTTGGTTAACCATCTTGGCTTGTTTTTTAATATTGCTGTAGCCATCTTTGTTGTTTTCAAAACCAATGACGATAATCGGTTCATTGTCTTTGACATCAATACTCCCACTATAAGTAATGGTCCCATCATTCCAGACCTTGACTTTGAGCAGGCTGTGTTTGCTTCCCTGCCGGTCTTGGTTGAGCTTGGTCACCAAGCCATCAAAGCGATTTTCCGTCGCGGAACTTCCAGGAATCATGATAATTGGCGATAATTTTGAATTATAGAATTTTTCGATTTTCTGGACATTTTTTCGAGTCCAGCTATAAGAAGGGACAGCTAACCCAAGCAAGAAAAGAGAGATCAAGGTCTTCTGGGTGATTTGTACGAATCCACGCTCTCAAAACCAGAGAAATAAATATTTTGTCATTGTTGCTCCTACTATCCTTGTTGACCCATTAGGTTACATTAGTTGTGTGCATCCTTCTATTTACTTCATTATAGCATACTCCCCTACACAAAAACTCAAGCCAACTGACTTGAGTTTTCTTCTTATCGATCATTGTAGCCATCTGGGTGGCTGGAATGCCAAGCCCAGGCTGTTTGGATGATGGTTTCGATATTATCAAATTTTGGTTGCCAACCGAGGATAGCACGCGCCTTCTCAGAGGATGCAATCAGGGTATCTGGATCTCCTGGTCTACGATCAGCAATCTCTAGTGGGATCGGATGTCCCGTCACCTTGCGGGCTGCTTCAACGATTTGAAGATTGGAGAATCCGGTCGATGAGCCCAGATTAAAGGCAGTCGATTCATTCCCTTTTCTGAGATACTCCACCGCAAGCAGATGGGCATCTGCCAAGTCAAATGGATGGACATAGTCCCGAACATTGGTGCCATCTGGTGTCTGGTAGTCATCTCCAAAAATTGCGATCTTATCGCGTTTGCCTTGGGCTACTTGTAAGACGATTGGCAAGAGGTGGGTCTCTGGTCCATGGTCTTCCCCGATAGATCCATCTGGCTTAGCACCCGCTACATTAAAGTAACGAAGGGGCACATACTTGATGCCATATGCTTGATCGGCCCAGCGCATAATAGTTTCCATCATGAGCTTGCTTTCGCCATAAGGATTGATCGGTTTTTGTGGAGTGGTTTCAAGAATCGGAATCTCTTCTGGAATACCGTAGGTGGCAGCGGTTGAAGAAAAGACGATGTAGTGCACCCCACATTCATGCATGACTTCCAAGAGTTTGACCATGCCAGCTGTATTGTTGTCAAAATATTTCAATGGATCTGACATAGACTCAGCGACCAGTGAGTAGGCCGCAAAGTGGATGACCGCATCAATATCAGCATGTTCCTTAAAAACCATGCGCATGAAGTCTTGATCCGCTAGGTCTCCTTGGTAAAAGACGGCATCTGGATGCACCGCTGCACGGTGTCCTGTGACCAGGCTATCTACCACCACGACTTTTTCCTGTCCTTCATTGACCAAACGGTCTACCATGTGGGAACCGATATAGCCAGCTCCTCCCAATACTAAAATTGCCATTTTTTCCCTCTCCCTCTTTCTCGTTCATTTCACTTCTTCTATTGTAGCAAAATTTCTTAGGATTTGCTTTTCCCAAGACTAGTCACAAAGCGTCTAAAGGCAGCCTGTCCTTCTTCTGTTCGCTTGTAGACACCGGCATCTTCCAGCACGCGCGCAAAGATTTGACCAACTGATTCACGAACAATAGCTTCTGCCTCTGCTTCGTCTGTGATGGATGGGTAAATGGCTTTCAAGTCAGTAGCCCAGTCCTGGTGGTAACTAGCCACACTGCTTTCTCGTCCAAGCAGATAGTCTTGAACCTGCTTGAGCTCTTCTTTGAGACGAGGAGGCAAAATGGCTAGGCCCATGACCTCGATCAGGCCGATATTTTCTTTTTTGATGTGTTGCACATCCGCATGCGGGTGATAAATACCATCTGGATGCTCTGGTGAGGTTTGGTTGTCACGGAGCACCAAGTCCAGTTCATAATGCCCATCGCGGATTCGTGCAATGGGGGTAATGGTATGATGGGGTTGACCGTCAGATGTGGCTAAGACTTGCACAGCTGGATCCGAGTAACCTCGCCAGCTTGCTAAAATATGATCTGCCAAGTTGATAAGCTCTTCTTTGTTATCTGACTGCAGACGCAAGACTGACATTGGCCAACGAACGATGCCCACTTGAACCTCTTCGAAGCCAGGAATGGTAAAAGTTTGGTCAAGACATGCCAACTCCATAGGGAAGGTGTGGCGTCCGCCTTGGTAATGGTCATGAGTCAGGATGGATCCCCCTACAATGGGTAGATCTGCATTGGAGCCTGCAAAATAGCCTGGAAAAGTCTCTACAATGGTCAAGAGTCGCTCAAAGGTCTTGCGGCTAATGGCCATAGGAACATGCTGGCTATCGAGGAAAATACAGTGTTCATTGAAGTAGGCATAAGGGGAATACTGGAAGCCCCAATCATGACCGTCCATGTCAAAGCGGATGATCCGATGATTGGCACGGGCAGGATGGTCTAGGCGACCTTGATAGCCTTCATTTTCAAAGCACAGTTGGCAGGCCGGATAATGGCTAGCTTTAGTCTGACGTGCTGTTGCAATCTCTTTGGGGTCCTTTTCCGGTTTGGAGAGGTTGATCGTAATCTCTAGCGGACCATAAGGTGTCTCTGCCTCAAAGGCAATATTCTGCGCAATGGCCTCTACTTTGATGTAGTCATTACGCTTGGAGAGAGCATAGAAACCGGCGATTGCTTCTGCCTTTGATTGCTGGTAAATATCCCAGAAACGATGGTTGACTTGACTAGGACTAGGAGTGATCAAATCCATTAATGTTGCTCCGAGGCTATCCTGGGAAGCCATGGTTTCCTCAATTTGACCGTTAGCAAGGGCTTGCTCGATGAGCTGATCTTTAAGCGCCAACAAACCTTCTTTTTTAACTGGTTCGTCCACGCCCTCTTCTCCGACCAAGCTCATTATCCGATTCTTTAAATAGATCCGATCTAGCTCTTCAAAGTGACTCACTGCAATAACTTCTGTCACAAATGCATCTAGAATTCCTTGTAGCATTTTGTCTCCTCTCTCCTAATCTAAGACGCGACTGCCCCCTGATACTTCAGCAATGTAGAAGCTTGGAGCATAGCCGACAACTTCCTCATAGCGTTTGCCGACAGCTTCTTCAAAGTCTTGGACCTTATCCTTGTTGACAAGGGCGATGGCACACCCACCAAAGCCGGCTCCCGTCATACGAGCACCAAGCACCCCTTCTTGTTCCCAAGCTGTATGCACCAAGGTGTCCAACTCAAGTCCAGTTACCTCATAATCGTGTTCTAAGGATACGTGGGAAGCATTCATGAATCGTCCAAAAGCTTCCAAGTCTCCTTCTTCCAGAGCCTTACGAGCTTGGAGAGTCCGTTGGTTTTCGAGGACAGCATGGCGAGCTCGTTTGATGCGATTTTCATCCCTGATCAAGTAGCTATAGGTATCAAAATCCCAGACATTCAATTCACCCAATGTTTGGATGTCTAGTTTGGCTTGCAATTCTGAGACAGCTGTTTCACATTCCGCACGGCGTTCATTGTATTTTGAATCAATCAATTCCCGACGTTTGTTGGTATTCATAATCACGACGACGTTGTCTTTCAAATCAAGGGGCACCAAATCATATTCCAAAGTGTTGGTATCCAGATAAATGGCCCGTTGGTCAGCCCCCATACCGATGGCAAACTGATCCATGATACCAGAGTTGACCCCGATAAAATGATTTTCCGTTTGTTTTCCGATCTTAACCAGTTCTACCCGATCAACCTTAAGACCATAGATGGTTTCCGCAATGACGCCCGTCAGCATCTCTAGTGAGGCTGAGGAAGAAAGGCCAGATCCATTTGGAATATTACCGTAGACATAGACGTCCATACCAACATCAATGGTGTGACCAGCTTCTTGCAAGAAATGAAGCACGCCTTTTGGATAGTTGGTCCAATTGTGCTCCTCTTCAAAATGAAGATTTTCAAGGGGAACTTCAATGATACCCTTGTCTTCAAAGTTAGCAGAGAAGAAACGAAGAAGATTATCCTCGCGTTTGCGAGCTGCTCCGTAGGTACCGAGGGTGATAGCTGCAGGGAAGACATGGCCTCCGTTGTAGTCTGTGTGTTCACCAATCAGATTGATCCGACCTGGTGAGAAAAAAGTATGATCCGCTTCTGCTCCAAAGACTGTTTGAAAAGCGTTCCGAAGTTCTTGAGTATTCATTGAGATTACCTCACTTATATAGTTCTTTATCTTTAGTGTAACCCTTTTCATCAAGCAAATCAATTATTTTACTAAAATTTTAGTAAAATTCACTAACCAGGCCAAAGCTATGATATACTAGAAGACAGAAGGAGAAAACTTATGGCTACATTAAAGGATATTGCCAGTCTCGCTAACGTATCCATCGCCACTGTCTCACGTGTGCTGAATCAAGATACTAGTCTTTCTGTAACGGAGGAAACCCGCCACAGAATTTTGACCGTTGCTGACGAACTAGGCTACACCAGACATCAGAAAAGTGGGAACTTTAAGAAAGAAAAACAACAAATTGTCATCATCCAATGGAAAAGTGAAGAGGGAGAGCTGGACGACCTTTACTACTACAACATCCGTTTAGGCATTGAAAAAAGAGCACAGGACCTCGACTATGGCATCCTCCGCTATTTCAATGATATTCCCTTTCGATTAGGGGAGGAAGTTGTTGGGGTCCTTTGTATTGGAAAGTTTAGTAGAGTTCAGATTGTCGATCTAGAAAGGTTGACCAAACCTCTGATTTTTGTCGATAGTAACACTCTTAACCAAGGACATCCTTGTGTCACGACTGAATTTGAAAATGCTGTACAGACTGCCCTTCACTATTTACGAAAACAAGGGTGTACAACGATCGGTCTCCTAACCGGTGAGGAAAAAACGACTGACCTATTGGAAAGTATACCCGATCCTCGGCGAAGAGCCTATCGAAACTATTGTATTGAAAGAAACATTTACCACCCTGAACTCATCCTCACAGGTAGTTTTACAGCTCAATCAGGCTATGACCTCATTTCCTCTAATCTTCAGTCTGGCTCACCCTTACCAGATGCCTATTTTGCTGCCAGTGATAGTTTGGCCATTGGGGCTCTCCGCGCCTTTCAAGAAGGCGGCATAAAGGTCCCTGATGACATCCAACTCATTTCCTTTAATGATACTAGTATAGCCAAGCAAGTCTTTCCTCCCCTCTCGACCATCACTGTTTTTACAGAAGAAATGGGACGTACCGCTATGGACGTCCTCAATAAACAAGTCCTAGCTCGGAGAGAAATACCGACCCTCACCATGCTAGGAACCAAACTTACCTTAAGAGAAAGTACCAAAAATGGATGATCTTCCATCCTTTTCGAGAATTAGAAACTATGAAAACACACGAAATTTTATACCAAACCTTGGCACAAGCTCAAGACTATGTCAACGGCGAACAACTAGCCCAAGAAATGGGACTGTCTCGCACCTCTATCTGGAAGGCCATTCAGCGTCTAGAAAAGGAAGGCATTGAGATTGAGTCCGTTAAAAAACGAGGCTACAAGATCCTTTCTGGAGACCTCCTAATCTCCAAAGTCATCGAAGACCTTTGTCCATTGACTGTCTCCTATAATCCCCAGTGCCAATCCACCCAGTTAGATGCGAAGAATGCCATGGAAGTGGGTGGTCAATCTGCTACTCTGTATCTGGCTCCTTTTCAAACGGCTGGTAAGGGACGTTTTGGGCGCGACTACTTCTGTCCTTCTCAAGGGGGAATCTACATGTCCCTCCACCTCAAGCCCAACCTCCCCTTTGATCAAGCTCCCGCCTATACCCTCATGGTCGCAGCTGCTATCTACAAGGCTCTGAAAAATCTAGCCTTATTGGATGTCGATATTAAGTGGGTCAATGATATCTACTACAAGGGGAAAAAAGTTGGAGGCATTCTGACTGAAGCCATCAGCTCCATCGAAACAGGCCTCATCACAGATGTTATCATTGGTATCGGCCTAAATTTTTCCATCACTAATTTCCCTACGGAACTGAAGGACAAGGCTGGTTCCCTCTTTGACTCCCAGCCTCCTATTACTCGCAATGAACTGATTGCTGAGATTTGGAAGGAATTTTTCAATAGTCCAGAGGAGGAGCTGATCTACCTCTACAAGCAACGCTCACTAGTTCTAGGTAAAGAAGTCCGCTTCGAACAAAATCAGACTAGCTACCAAGGCCTGGCCAAGGATATTTCGGACAGTGGACAACTACTAGTCCAACTAACGGACGGCAAAGAACACTGGCTCAACAGTGGTGAAATTTCCCTCAAACAGTGGGACCTGTAAAACAGATCAACAGCTCAAAAAAATAAGCACCAGTCGGTGCTTATTTTTTATACTTATCTCGTTTTTTCTGATTGAGCTGTTGATCGATACTTTCGACCAACTTTCCTAAGATATAGCTGACTTGTAAATTTCTCAATATCAAGAGAGCCCAAAAGATAGCTGCCAGGTAGCTTTCCCTCATCACAGCATCATTAAAAAAATAGGTTTCTAAAGCTGTAAAGATAGCCATAGTCCAAAATTGACGTTTATTCATATTGTTATTCTACCATGATTTTCTGGAAAAAGCACAGGCTAGTCTTCTTGGATCGTAATTTTTTCAGAGAGGAAATCAAAACCTTCAGGAATGACGGACTCTTCTGCCACTTCTGCCTCTTCCTTGTGACCACGCGCTTTCTTAGAGAATTCCGCCCGAACCTGGGTCCATTCCTCCATTGAAATAGCCAGAATCTCCGGAGAGAAACCTGCCGCATTGCTTAAAATATTGCCAAACATGGTATTGAGATTATCTCGCTTCATGGTCTGTTCGGCATTAAAGGCAGACTCAAAAGCTAAAATCGCATGGCGTTCATTGGCCGCAACCGGCTGTGAACCAACCAGCAAAGCCTTATCTGCCCCTGCTAGGCTTTCAATAATTTCCCCCCAAGCATTCTGTAGGCGAATGAGATTGTTACGAGCTAAATCTGGATTTTCAACTGCTTCTTGTAAGATAGCTTGAAGCTTATTGCGGTCCACTCGATAGCCCTTGCTAGACTTCTGAGGACGAGCAGGGCTTGATTTAGCTGCAGGAGCCCCACTCGCTACTTGAGCTAACTGATTCTTCAGAGACTCGACTTCTCTTTTGAGCTGGCCTACTTGTGCTGAAAAATCTGCTGGAAGAGCCACTTGGCCAGCCGAAGGGCCCTCACCCTTGTATTCTGCCAAACGAATGGTCATCATCTCCGTATAGATTTTCGGCTGCAGGCTGTTTTTGATATCTGCTAAACTCCTTGTCGCAATATCAATCCAAGCAAAGAGGGTTGCTTGTGGAATGGCTAGATTCTGATTAAATCTCTCACTGACATGGAGATTTTCCCCACCTGTCTGAACAATCAAGAGATCCCGTAAATACTGCAAGAGGTCCGTCACAAAGCGGGCCATGTTTTTCCCATTATCAAAGATCAGGTTCAACTGATCCAAGGCAGCTGTTGCATCTTGTGCTGACAAGGCTACAACATAGAGATCTAAAGCTTCTTGACTGATGGAACCTGTGATTTCTTCAGCCGTCGCAGTGGTCAATTGGGCACCAGCTGTCAGGCTGAGGGCCTGGTCCAAAATGGACAAAGCATCCCGCATCCCACCTTCTGCCCGACGGGCAATTATGGCTACAGCTTCTTCTTCGTAATCAATCCCTTCTTTATCCAAAACAGCTTTTAGGTGGTCTTGAATGGCTGGCGTCTTGATCGATTTGAACTCAAAGCGTTGAACCCGTGAAAGGATGGTTGCTGGAATCTTGTGCAATTCCGTTGTTGCTAGGATAAAGACTACATTTTCTGTCGGTTCTTCCAAGGTTTTGAGAAGGGCATTAAAGGCTCCTGTCGAGAGCATATGGACCTCATCGATAATATAGACCTTATGAGG
This sequence comes from Streptococcus sp. 1171_SSPC, assembly GCF_001069335.1. Classification (NCBI taxonomy): domain Bacteria; kingdom Bacillati; phylum Bacillota; class Bacilli; order Lactobacillales; family Streptococcaceae; genus Streptococcus; species Streptococcus sp. 1171_SSPC. The sequence continues at coordinate 6,916 of NZ_JWAK01000014.1, read as the reverse complement.
AGCCAAACTAGGTGCATAGGTGGATTTATCGCGGATATCTCGGATCTCATCTACCCCATTATTTGAGGCTGCGTCAATCTCGATAACATCCTCTAAACTGCCATTGGTAATGGCTTCACAGATATAGCAATCATTACAAGGCTCTCCCCCTTTTTGGTTGGGGCAGTTCATGGCCTTGGCAAAGATTTTTGCCACACTGGTCTTCCCCGTCCCACGAGGTCCAGAAAAGAGATAGGCATGGCTAATTTTCCCCTGTTCGACAGCTTGTCGAAGGGTCTTCGCAATAACCTCCTGCCCTACAAGTTGGCCAAAGGTCTGGCTACGGTATTTACGATAGAGGGCTTGATACATTAGTCTACTACTCCAAACATCCTAAAATTCCAATTTGTTTTTTCAAGCAAGATAGCTACAAAACGTTCCAAATAAAGGCGATCCAGGTCGTCATAATCTCCCACTTGGTCCGAATCTAGATCCAACACTCCCAGCAACTGGTCTTTCAAGACCATGGGAACCACAATCTCACTCATGGCGCGACTGTCACAAGAGATATAATTGGCATGCTGGGTCACATCCTCAATTACCAGCGTCTCTCTTTTCTCTGCTGCTTCTCCACAGACGCCTTTTCCTAAGGCAATGTGGACACAGGAAACCTGACCTTGAAAGGGGCCTAAAATCAGCTCTTTTTGATCATAAAGATAAAAACCTGCAAAGACCGAATGTGGTAGGGCTTGATTGAGCAAAGCACTGGCATTGGATAAATTGGCCAAGGCATTGCTTTCACCCTCTAAAAGAGCTTCTAACTGGGCTAGTAAGAGTTGGTAACGTGATTCTTTTTGCTGTATATTCATAACCTTTATTATACCAAACTTTAGTTAGAAAATTAAGTATTTACAACGGAGCAACCTTCGATAACAACCCAGCTTGCCATCAGAAGTATCCAGCAAACATTCCCAATTAAAAGAGAGTGGGACAGAAATCGGTAATTCGTTAGAATTCGATTTCGTCGTGCCACCTCCGCACAGTTGAGTAGGGCTGTAAAAGCTGATGAA